>CACYCV010000054.1 GCA_902772955.1 uncultured Ruminococcus sp. | reverse complement strand
GTTTGGGGTGAAACTCCAAACCATCAAGTAAAGTGAAGGTCCTTGGGGGAAACGTCGTGCAGGCCGTTGAGAAAGGCTTTGGCGTCCATTTTCTTTTTGCCTTCCGGCTGCAGCTCCAGAATTTCCAGCGCGCCTTCCCCGCAGGCAACCACAAAGGGATCCAGAGAAAGCACCTCACCGGGCTGTCCCTTTCCTTCCGTCAGACGGGTGCTGTGAAGCTTGATCCGCTTGCCGTTGAGTACGGCAGAAGCACTTGGCCAGGAATTGAGCCCTCTGACCTGATTGTGAATGCTCTGGGCCGTTTGACTGAAATCAATTGCCGACAGCTCCTTTGTCAGCATCGCAGCGTAACAGGATTTTGCATCGTCCTGCGGCTCCGGATGCAGGGTTCCCTCTGCGGCTGCATGAACCGTCCGGACAATCAGCTCTGCTCCCAGGGCGGAAAGCCGGTCGTGCAGCTCCTCGGCGGTTTCGTTTTCCCCGATGGAAAGAGAAGCCTTCATCAGCATATCTCCCGTATCCAATCCCACGTCCATTTGCATGGTGGTTACGCCGGTTTCCGTCTTTCCGT
Organism: uncultured Ruminococcus sp.; assembly: GCA_902772955.1. Taxonomy (GTDB): domain Bacteria; phylum Bacillota; class Clostridia; order Oscillospirales; family Acutalibacteraceae; genus UBA1213. The sequence goes on along the minus strand of CACYCV010000054.1, from coordinate 8,445 downwards.
CCAGCACTGCCCGCTGAATCGGAGCAGCACCCCGGTATTCCGGCAGCAGAGAGGCATGGACATTCACACAGCCATAGGGCGGCAGCTTCAGAATGTCCTCCGGCAGAATTTTACCAAAGGCAACCACAACAATCATATCCGGCGATAATCCCCGGAGAATGTCCAGAGCTTCACCGTCTCTCATGCTCAATGGCTGGTAGACCGGCAGATGATGCTCCAGCGCACACATCTTCACAGGCGGCGGTGTCATGGTGTAGCCTCTGCCCTTGGGCTTGTCCGGCTGCGTAAATACGCCTACTACCTCCTGACCGTCATGAATCAGCGCCTGCAGACAGGGAACCGCAAAATCCGGCGTTCCCATAAAAACTATTTTCATCGGATTTCCTCCTTTGCAGGATTGTCTTTTCTCTGATCAGCCACGGATCAGGAAATCCTCGATCCTCTTGCGCGCCTTTTCAGCTCATCCGGATCCAGCTTGCGAATAACATGCTCCTTGAACAAAATGCCGTCCAGATGGTCGTTTTCATGGCAGATGGCCTTTGCCAGCAAGGCTTCGGCGTTCATCGTAAAACGGTCGCCAAAACGGTTGTAGGCTTCCACCGTTACATACATCGGCCGTTTCGTAATACCGAATTCGCCCGGACAGGACAGACAGCCCTCTTCCCCCTCCTGTACGCCGGAGGTTTTGAGAATTCTCGGGTTGACAAATTCCAGCGGTCCGTCACCGATGTCAATCACAAACACACGCCGCAGAATGCCAACCTGCGGACCTGCCAGACCGACACCCTCTCCGAAACGCATGGTTTCAAACATATCCTCGATCAGTGCCGCCAGCTTTTCATCAAACTTTTCCACCGGTCTGCACACCTTGCTCAGAATGGCATCTCCCTCTTTTACAATATTTCTGATTGCCATAGTCTATCCTCCTTATGGTGATTAATTTTATATATGATCGGCAGCACCGGACAGAAATGTCTTCCGGTTCCGTCACAATTCCGGATGCTGCCAATGGTTCTCTGAAAACCATCCTTCCCTGAACTGCCGTAAAAAACAAAGCAAAAATAGTCGCTTCCGGAGTTGGCTCCGTCTTTTTTACGGCCCGGTTATTCAAAGGATGCTGTCGGGATCAATATCGGCATAAACCGACACCCCTCCCCGCTCCCGCTGTTTGCTGAAATCCAACAGCAGACGGGAAAGCATCTCCCGGAAACGCCTGCCACTTTTGAATTTAATAATCATGCGGTAACGGTACTTTCCGCCCATCCGGGGGATCAGGGCCGGGGAAGGACGCAGTACCCGCAACGGCAGGTCATGATATTCCCCGCCTGACAGCTTCTGAAAGGCTTCGAAGAACTGCCGGGCCACCTCCTGGGTGTTGTCACGGCGTTCTCCGGCAAATACCACGACACAAAGATCGGCAAAGGGCGGATACAGCATGGATTGCCGCAGCCGGATCTCACTGTCGTAGAATTCATTGTAATTCTGGGCTGCTGCCAGCGAAATGATAGGATTTTCCGGCTCATAGGTCTGAATAATGGCTCTGCCCTCCAGACCGCCTCTGCCGGAGCGTCCCACCACCTGGGTCAGCAGAGAAAATGTCCGCTCGTAGCTGCGGAAATCGTCACTGTGAAGCATCTGATCCGCCGACAACACCCCTACCAGGGTGACATTCGGAAAATCAAGTCCTTTGGCCACCATCTGGGTGCCTAACATGATATCATATTCGCCCTTTTGAAAGGCGCCTAACTTTGTTTCATAGGCATACCGCTGCATGGTGGAATCCGCATCCAGACGCAGGATCCTTGCAGAGGGAAATAATTCTCCCAATTCCTGCTCCGCCCTCTGGGTACCTGCCCCCGCAAACCGCAGCTTTCCCGCACCACACGACGGACACTGCTCCGGAACAGCCAGAGAATAGCCGCAGTAATGGCACATCAGCCGATGGTTGGCGCTGTGGTAGGTCAGGGAAATGGAACAGTTGGGGCAGGAAATTACCTCGTGACAGCTCCGGCAGGAAACGAATGTGTTATGTCCCCGCCGGTTCAGCAGCAGAATGGATTGTCTTTCCTGCTGCAGATTTTCCTCCAGCGCTTCCAGCAAAACAGAACTGAAGGCAGAGGAATTGCCCTGCTGATGCTCCAGATTCATATCCGCTGTGATGACATGAGGCAGGGTCGCCTTGCCGTAGCGCACATCCAGAGTGTGCAGAGAATAATGCCCCTGCCGGGCATGATAGAAGCTCTCAATGGACGGCGTAGCCGAGGACATCAGCAGCATACACCCATGGGCTCCGCACCTCAGCTTGGCCAGATCTCTGGCATGAAACCGGGGAGAAGCGGAGGATTTGTAGGAATATTCCTGTTCCTCGTCCATCACGATCAGACCGATTTCCGAAAGCGGCGCAAACACCGCTGAACGAGTTCCTACCGCGATCATTGCCTGACCGCTTCTGACCCGCTTCCATTCCTCAAGACGCTTGGTCATGGACAGTCCGCTGTGAAAAACGGCAACTTTTTCTCCATAGCGAGCCGTAAATTTTGCCAAAAGCTGCGGCGTCAGGGCAATTTCCGGCACCATGCAGATCACGCCCTTGCCGTCAGCAATCACCTTGTCGATCAGCTTCATAAAAACAGAGGTTTTGCCGCTGCCGGTAATCCCGTACAGCAGCGAACCGCATGCCTTGCCGCTTTCATATTGGGTCAGCAGTTCCCGGTAAACTGTATCCTGACGGGGGGTCAGGTCAATCGCTTCCACACTGACAGCGCTTCTGACAGGCTCCGGCTCCGGAGGCGGCGCATCATAATAGGCACAGATTCCCTTCTGCACCAGCTTGTCCACCACCGAAGCAGAGACTCCGGTAAAATAGCAGATTTCCTTGCGGGAAACATCCCCTGCCGTCTGCAGAACCGTCAGCACCTCCCGCTGGGACGGGGTATAGCGCTGCTCCGGCGGATCACCCGTCAGAGTCACCATTTTGACATTCAGGTCCTTCACACGCTTCCGGACGGTTTCGCTCCGGATCAGAAGTCCCCGTTTTGTCATATCCCGCAGCAGCTCCTCATCGGAAAGACCCAGATCCTTCATCAGCCGATCCTGCCGCACCGGTTTTTGCTGATGCCTGAGATAGGAAAGCACCTGCTCTTCCACAGAATCCAAAAGGAAAGACTTATCCTCAAAAGGGGCAGCGGCATAGCTGTACTGCATTTTCAGGCAAAGACCCGTAGGCAGCATGGCACGGCAGGCCTCAAACAGTGTACAGAAGCACCGCTCCTTGATTTTCACGGCAAGCCCCAGCAGCTCCTCCGACAGAACCGGTTCTCGATCCGGTATTTCCCGGACGAATTTCAGACCGTCGGCACTTTCCAGGGGATGCACCTCCATGATAATTCCCATGCGAAGCGAATAACCGAAGGGCACCAGAACCCGGCAGCCGGGTCTTGCATGCTCCGACAGTTCATCGGGAATCCCATAGTCATAAAGCTTGTCATAATGATACGCTGTATGCTCTACCGCCACTCCCGCCGCATAATGGGCTTCAGTCATCGGTTTCCGGCTCCAGAATGGCAAATTTATGTTGCCGGAATTCCTCTACCGCCACCAGAACGGGCTTATCGCAGACCTTGCCTCTGTCCTTCTGCATATCCTCCGTCAGCACTCTGGCACGCTTTGCCACAGCAATGGCCAACGCATATTTACTGACCTTTCCGGCAAAAATATCATCCACAGATGGTCTTGTATATTTCTCATACATAACTGCATCTTCCTTTCTTCATTTCACAAAACGCTTCGCCCGCAGCTTTTCCGCCTTCAGTACGCAACGAATATCCGCCGCGCACTGCTCCACCGTATCATTTACCACAATATAGTCATAATCGGCAGACAGTCTTATTTCCTCCTTGGCTCTTTCCAGCCGGCGGAGAATAACCTCCTCCGTTTCTGTGCCTCTTCCCCTGAGACGCTGCTCCAGCACCTCCATGGAAGGGGGCATCACAAAAATGCTCACACATTCCGGATTTTTTTCTTTGATTTTCCGGCAGCCCTGGACTTCTATTTCCAGGATGACATCCATGCCCTCCTGCATCCAGCTTTCTGCCTGTTCCTTGGGGGATCCGTAAAAATTGCCGCAATACTGGGCATATTCCAAAAATCCATCCTTTTCAATCATCTGCAGAAATGCCTCCCGGGTCAGAAAATGGTAATGAAAACCGTTTTCCTCCCCTTCTCTGGGAGAGCGGGTGGTAGCCGACACAGACACACGGATTTTTTCATCCTGCATCAGTTCTTTGACCACCGTTCCTTTGCCGGTACCTGCAGGGCCGGAAATGACCACCAACAGTCCGTCATTTTTCATTGCTTCCTTCCTCCTCGCCGCTTTCATTGACACGATGGGCCACCGTTTCCGGCTGTACCGCCGACAGCACCACATGGTCACTGTCCGTTACAATCACCGATTTGGTTTTTCTGCCGCAGGACGCATCAATCAGCAGTCCCTTTTCTCTTGCTGTCTGAACCATTCGCTTCACGGGAGCGGCATCCGGGCTGACAATGGCAATGATCCTTCCCGAGGAAAGCATATTGCCGTAGCCGATATTGATCAGTTTCATTTTTCTCACCCGTCATTCGATATTCTGAATCTGCTCCCGCATTTTTTCGATTTCCGCCTTAATTTCCACCACCTTATGGGCAAGCCCGGCATCACACACCTTTGAACCGGTGGTATTGGCCTCCCGGTTCATCTCCTGCACGATAAAGTCCAGCTTTCTTCCCACAGGCTCCGATTTGGTCAGCAGCTCCTCCAGCTGGGAATAATGGCTTTTCAGGCGGACGGTTTCCTCATTAACAGCGGTCTTATCCGCAAAAATAGCCGCTTCCGTCAGCATCCGCTGGGGATCCACCGCCGTATCCTGCAGCACATCCTTTATCCTGTCATACAGCTTCTGGCGGTATTCCTCCACCGTAACCGGGGAGCGTTCTTCAATTTCATCCACCAGCGCAAGGATTCTCTGGCCGTGATCCAACAGATCTCCCGCCAGCCTTTCGCCTTCCTTTTCCCGCATGGCCATAAAATCCGCCAAAGCCTTTTCACCGGCCTCCGTCACGATTGCTGCCAGTGTCTCCTCATTTTCCGGCGCCTTACTGACCGTAAACAGATCGGGAATTCTGGAGAGCAGGGATGCCGAAATATCGTCCTGCAGCTCATATTCCTCACAAAGCTGCCGGAGCGCCTTCACATAGCCTGCAGCGAGGGAATGATTGACGCGTACCTCTGCTTCCTGGCTGTCATCCGCTTCCACGGACACATAAACATCTGTTTTTCCTCTGGACACATAGCGGGACACCAGGTTTTTGATCGGCTCCTCCAGAAAGCCGCAGCCTCTGGGGAGACGGCACTGCAGCTCAAAGAACCTGTGATTGACCGATTTGATTTCAAACACGGTCTGACGTCCGTTTATGACACCCTCAAATCTGCCATAGCCCGTCATACTTCTTACCATTGTCATCACATCTTTTCTGTTTTTCAAAGGGAATTTTCTAACAATTCATTTTATCAGTTTTCAGGTATGGTTGTCAACACACCGACAAATATTTCAAAAAATCTTTGGCAATTATGGCTTTTTGAGTACAAGAATATCCTCTTATCTTGCACCGCTTTCATAAAAATTCCCGTTTCTTCCCCCGATTTTCCGGTATGAAACTTCTTCGTCTGCGGCAAACTAACAGCGGCACCTCTCCGGATCTTCCTATCGTTTTTTGCATTTTCTACGCACACAATATCCGGGGCAGGTGCATCAGGGCTCCCTGCCCCGCGCGCAAAGCAAGCCGTAGGCTTGTACTCGATCAGCGGGTAATTCCCGCTGATCGATAGCTCTTTTTCGCCTTATGAGGCGAAAAAGAGCCTTTGCGCGCTCACTACAGGAGGTGATTATTTGAAACGTTCCTGGCAGACCTTTACCCTGTTATTGTCCCCGGTTCTCTGCGGATTATTGATCCTTTCCGGGGTTGCCGATTATCTCACCCCTTCCCGCATTACCATGAATTCCCCCTCCGAAGAGCTGCTCCCTGGCAATTATCCCCTGTCCCTCCGCTACGAAACGGACCAGACCGTCACAGCTGCCGCGGAATCCGCCGCACAGGAAGCGTCTTCTTCCCTGAAAGCCACCCTGATCATGTTTGGCTTTCTGCCCGTCAAGGAGGTTCAGGTGACGGTACAGGACCATAAGGAGGTTCTGGTGGGAGGGCAGCCCTTCGGACTGCGCCTCTACACCGACGGATTGGTAGTTTCCTCCACAGAAAGTGTTTCCTCGGGCAGCGGCGTCAGTAATCCGGCAGACGAAGCCGGTATCCGAGCGGGAGACACCCTGCTGAGCGCCGATGGCATTTCTCTGACAGCCAATGAACAGCTTGCCGCTTTAGTGGCCGGAAGTAACGGAAAGAGCATCCGTCTGAAGGTACGCCGGGACGGAGAAGTCTTCAACACCCGCATAACACCCGTTGCGGACAGGGAACAGAAAACCTGGCGGATCGGACTGGGAATCCGTGACAGCATTGCCGGCATCGGTACACTCACCTATATCGATCCGGTGAATCACAGCTTTGCAGGACTGGGACACGGTCTTTGCGACAGCCGGAGCGGATTGCTGATGCCTCTGATGGAGGGAGATGTGGTTGCTGCGGATATCACCTCCGTCGACAAAAGCACTGCCGGGTGTCCTGGATCCCTGTGCGGCAGCTTCAGCAGCAGCAGTCCAAAGGGAAGTCTGCTGCTGAACAGTGACCGCGGCGTCTACGGGTGTCTTTGCGGAGACATTCCCGCAGGCGAGACGGTTCCCATTGCCTTCAAGCAGGAGGTAGTCCGGGGAGAGGCAGAGATGCTGACCACCATTGATGGCAGAAAGCCGGAACGTTACCGGGTTGTCATCGAGGATATCAGCTACAACGACAGGAATTCCTGTCGGAACATGGTTATCCGCATCACGGATGAACGGCTCCTGCAGCACACCGGCGGAATTGTCCAGGGAATGAGCGGCAGTCCCATTCTGCAGAACGGTCGCTTAGCGGGAGCACTCACCCATGTATTTGTGAATGATCCTTCCCGCGGCTATGGAGTTTTTGCCGAAAGCATGACATCCCTGTCAGATTCCATGGTTCCTGCTGCCTGACGACAATAATTGTGCAGATTCTCTATTTTCGGCGTCATGTTCCTATTCATTATCACAAATTCTTATGCAAAATTGCACAGAAAATAGTCGCCAATTTATTCCAACTAAACAGTCCCCGTTTTGTGAAATCCTCCTGTTTTTTAAAAATTGAAAAAAAGATATTGCCAGTATTACCAATTTATGGTAATATAACCTCATCAAAAAAAACGAATGGAGGATCCGCTATGAAAACCACCTTTAAAATGCTGATTGCGGAAAAAGCAGACGAATTCTGTACGGAATCATCCGAGCTTTTTTCGGAAAAAGGCTTCGACGTACAATTTTGTGAAAAAAACGGCAACCGTGTCATGGAAGCCATCCGACACTTTCAACCTGATGTTGTCCTGATGGATCTATTCATGAGCGGCATAGACGGCGTCGGTGTCATGCACACCATCAAGAAAAGCAGCCGTTCCGCTAAGCCGATTTTTGTGATAATATCCGGATTTGACAGTACTATGCTGGAAACAGAGGCTCTGCGGGCAGGTGCGGCCTATTATGTAATCAAGCCCTTCCGGACGCCCGATCTTCTGGACAGAATCGGCGAATTAATGTCCTGCTGTTCAGAGGAACCGTCTATGGAGCACAGCAGGATTTACAGCATTGACCATGAGCTGGAGATGACCGTCACCAGCATCCTGCACCAGATCGGTGTCCCTGCCCACATCAAAGGGTACCAGTATCTGCGCAGTTCCATCATGATGTCGGTGAAGCAGCCGGAATATATCAACGCTGTAACCAAGGAATTATATCCTGCGGTAGCATCTCTCTACAGTACAACACCCTCCCGTGTAGAACGAGCGATTCGTCATGCCATCGAGGTAGCCTGGGACCGGGGCGATGTGGATATTCTCAATTCCTATTTTGGCTACACCATTCACAACAGTCGGGGCAAACCAACCAACAGCGAGTTTATCGCCATGATTGCCGACAGGCTGCGGCTAAAGAACAAGCTATCCGCCTGAAAAGTGCTGCCGTCTCCGGCAAAAGAGCTTTCCCTGATGAATAATTTCTCAGTTAGCAAGATTCCTTCCCGATTATCAACAATCCCCTGATTTTTTTCCGAAAGCGTATCTGTTTTTTCGAAGCAGATACGCTTTTGTAGTGTGAAGCGAATGACAGCGGAGGCACTCCGTCACGCAGGCAACTTGACGAATGGATATCACATCCGGTTTTATTGTTCAGTGAAGCAAATTCTATCGGCGTACGCAGGGGGCTTTCCGGTCGCCCCCTGCACCCCTTCGGT
>CACYCV010000053.1 GCA_902772955.1 uncultured Ruminococcus sp. | reverse complement strand
TACGGTATCGTAATGACACAAACCCCTGCCTTAGGGCGGATGGGAGGGAAGATAAATGGCTGAAATCCGTATCAAGGATAACGAATCCCTGGAAAGTGCACTCAGAAGATTTAAAAAGCAGTGCGCCAGAGGCGGCATCATCGCCGAGGTTCGTAAAAGAGAAGCTTATGAAAAGCCTTCTGTAAAACGCAAAAAGAAGTCTGAAGCTGCTCGTAAGCGTAAATACAAATAATTTTGTACTTTACACAGAATGTAAGGATATTTCCGCAGTGGGGCGAAGAGTTTGCTCAGGCAGACTCCATGCCCCCGGGAAATATCCTTTTTTGTTTATCATTTATCAGTTTCAGATCGAAGGAGTGATTTCATGAGTCTGTTTCACCCCACTGTTGCATTACGCAAGGTAACCGACATTTCTCCGGCTCTGCTGCGCCAGCTGGAAATTGACGCCATCCTGCTGGATGTTGACAATACCCTTGCTCCTCCCACCTCAAAAATTCCCTATGAGGGCGTGAAGGAATGGATTGAACGCATTCAGGCATCCGGCGTTCATATCGTCATTTGTTCCAACAACTACAAAAAACGCATTCAGCCCTTTGCGGAGAGTCTGGGACTGGACTGCGTATCCATGAGTCTTAAGCCTCTCCCCTTCGGCTTCAACCGCGCCAAACGAAAGCTCCGGGAAAAACCAAAATCCGTTCTGGTGGTGGGAGATCAGATCTATACGGATGTGCTGGGTGCCAATCTGGCAGGAATGCGTTCCATCCTTCTGGAGCCGCGCAGTGAAGAACACGGTTTTTCCATCTGGCTGAGGCGCAGAATGGAAACCGGCAAGCGAAAAAAAATCAGACTTCTGAACGGAGGCAATCATCATGTCAGTCAAGGAAACCAATCTCATTGACGGAATGGGAATCGAAGAAAGCACGGCTACCCTGGTGCTGCTGGCTGCGGACCCCTATCCCTGGGAGCTGCAGCTGACGGACCATCTCCGGACAGCCCAGGAAAAAATCAATCAATATGTTGAATTTTTGCAGACAGGAGCCTTTCGGGAAAAATATCCCGACAAACGGCTGAAGGGCTTCCGGATTGAATACGTTATGAAATATCCCTGCCCGGAGAAGGCTGTTTCCTTCTTTGAAGCAGGAAAAGCACAGCTCAGAGAAATCCACATTGATTTTGACTATTCTGTCCGAGCGGAGGAGGAGCCGAAGGCATGAAAAAGGTATTGTTTTTATTGGGTCCCAATCTCAATATGGTTGGCATCCGTGACCGTCACATCTACGGAACGGAAACCGCGGAAAACATCGCTGAGGAAGTCCGGCAATGCGCCGAAAAGCTGCATTTGGAGCTGGAAATTTATCAGTCCAATCACGAGGGCGATCTCATCGACAAGCTGCACGCCGCTTATGGCAGCAAAGACGGCATCATCATCAACGCCGGAGCTCTGACCCACTACAGCTATGCCCTGCGGGATGCCATTGAAGCCGTGCAGATTCCCACTGTTGAAACCCACATGTCCAACATCCACGCAAGGGATGCCTTCCGGCATGAGTCCGTCATTGCGCCGGTATGCATCGGCAGCATCATCGGCTTTGGCAAGCGCAGCTATTTTCTGGCACTGTCTGCGCTGTCACAGCTGTTTGAGGCAGACAAACAGGAGACATAATCATGGAAAACAGAATTGCAACCCTCGCCTCACTGCTGCCGGAGGAAGCCGACGCTGCCCTGATCATTTCCGAAGTCAACCGGCGCTATTTTACCAATTTCGTTTCCTCCCTGGGGTATCTGCTGGTAACACGGAACGGTGCCTTTTTGCTGGTGGATTCCCGCTATGACGAAGCGGCACGTCTGCTGGCGCTGGACTGTACGGTGCTGCTGTTCCGGAACCTGTCGGAAACCCTGCAGGATGTGATTACACAACAGAAGCTCACCTGCGTTTTATTGGAAGGCTCTGCCTTTACCCTGAATGAAGCGGAAAAGATTGAAGGCATTTTTCAGAAGGCAGGGGCATCCGTAATCCGGAGTGCTCTGCTGGATCAGCTGATCGGCAAAATGAGAATCATCAAAACCTCCGCCGAAATCGAAAAAATGCGTTCCGCCCAGCGGCTGACGGAGCAGGCCTTTACCGAAACCATTCAACTGATCAAGGAGGGTGTTACCGAACGGGAGCTGGCACTGGAACTGGAATTCCGTATGCGAAGGGCAGGTGCAGACGGCGTTTCCTTTGATCTGATTGTTCTGACAGGCGCCCACACCTCCATGCCTCACGGTGTGCCTGGCTATACTCCTGTTCAGTACGGAGATTTTATTCTCTTTGACATCGGCGCAACCGCTGACGGCTATCACAGCGATATGACCCGCACCGTGGCCTACGGTAAGCCGGACAATGTCCAGAAGCGTGTTTATCGTACCGTACAGACCGCCCAGCAGTTAGCATTGGATGCCCTGCATGAAGGGGTGAGCTGCCATGAAGCCGATGCCGCCGCCAGAAGCTTTATTGACGCCGCCGGTTTTGACGGAAAATTCGGGCATTCTACCGGCCACGGTGTGGGGCTGGAGATTCACGAGGCCCCTTCTGTTTCTCCCAGAAACGATTTTGTTCTGCGCAGCGGCATGGTCGTCACGGTAGAGCCGGGAATCTATCTTCCGGGCAAGTGCGGCGTCCGCATCGAAGACATGGTGGTCGTCACTGCCGATGGCTATATCAATCTGGCAGCCTTGTCCAAAGACCTGATTGAATTATAACCGCAAATTATGTTCACCGCCTCTTTGACGGCCGGAGCCACATAATTGTCCGGCGTACGCAGGGGGCTTTCCGGTCGCCCCCTGCACCCCTTCGGGGCGGGAAATTAATAAGGAGAGGCTTGCGAAGCGTCCTTCCGGTTAAAAAAGAACCGCTCCAGAGCGCTCCGTGAGGAGCGTGAGGAGCGGAAGCCGCGGCAGTAAAGCTGGACACGGCAAAACCGAGCGGAACGGAGTGGAGCATGCCGCGAATTGACAGCGGAGGCACTCCGCCTACGCAGGCGACTTGACGAATGAATAACACATCCAGGGTTATTGTTTAGTGAAGCAAATTCTATCGGCCTACGCAGGGGGCTTTCCGG
>CACYCV010000052.1 GCA_902772955.1 uncultured Ruminococcus sp. | reverse complement strand
CTTTGCAAAGCGTTCTTCCGGTCAAAAAAGAACCGCTCCAGAGCGCTCCGTAAGGAGCGTGAGGAGCGGTTGCCGCGGCCAAAAAGTTTAGACACGGCAAAATCAAGCGGAACGGAGTGGAGCAAGGCGCGAATCGTCCTGCGCGGTCACGCGCCGGAGTGGAGCGCGCCGCGAATCGTCCCGCGCGGTCACGCGCCGCGAATCGACAGCGGAGGCACTCCGCCGGCCATAAAAATAACAATTGAAATATGGGTATTCTTGTGGTACAATGAAAGACAGTTTAATAAAAGGAGCAGAAAAAATGGAAAAATACATTGCTGTGGATCAGATTGACTCCTATTATGAGCAGGTTGTTCCCAAAAGAATCAACATGGCCGACTTCACCAAACTGGTGCTGGTTATCTTTGGCATCCTGGGTCTGATCGCACTGTTTACGGTTCTTACCTTTACAGGACAAGGCTGGCTTCTCCCGCTGGCGTTTACGGCTCTGGGTCTTGGAATCTATCTGATCGTCCGGATTCTGAAAAACTCCCGCATTGAATATGAGTACACCTTTGTGCTGGGGGAGCTGCGGATTGCCCGCATCAAGGGAAAGGCCAAACGGCGCAACATTACCTATTTTGATGTAAAATCCATTGATGATATCGGCCGCTATATTGATCCAAACACCGGAAAATGTACCCTGAAAAACAAAAAAATCCCGCTGCTGCTGCACGCTGCCACGGATGATTTCGGCCTGGATACCTATTATCTGATTATTCATGATAAAGTCAGACGCCAGCCTGCCGTATTGCTGATGACGCCTGATGTCAGAACGCTGTCACTGATTCGTCCCTATCTCTCCGTTGAGCTGAAAAAGAAATTTTTCAAAATGCAGCAGGAGGATGAGCTGATCCGGGCTGCCATGCAGAAAAAGCCCACAGAAACATCCCCCGCTCCGGAAAAGGCCGCTGCCTCCCATGAAGAAAGGATTGAAACACCGGACACTTCGGCAGATAAGGAACCGGAACCGACAGAAGACGGAAAAAACGCTGAAGAATCCACCAGGAAAACGGATGAAAAGAAGAACCAGGTGCCTGTCGGAAAATCAAACGGAAACGCCGGCAAGAAAAACGCCTCCAAAAGCAACGGAAATCACAGCCAGCCTTCCGCAGGCAAGGGAGGAAAACCCACCGGCAAGAAAAACGGCCCATCCGCTCCGGCTCCCAAAGACAACAATCGGCCGATTGCTCAGAAGAAACCGTCAAACAGCGGAAACCCCCGTCAGGGCGGCGGTAAAAAGAAGAAAAAGTAATGCAATTCCTCCGGAACTTCCGGAGGAATTTTTTTGGCTTGATTTCCGAAAAAACGCATTTCGGTCACGGTATTTTCCCAGTCCTTTTGAAGGGGTTTCATCCTTTTTGGATGGGAGTTTTAACAAAAAACAAATGTAGTGAGAAATATTTTTCGTGCACTTTCCGGCAGAAGCATTGAAAAGCGGCGGTACCTATGATACAATAACAGTATCCTGAAATGGAAACGGAGATGGGGTCCGTATGTTAGTCATAGAATGCGAAGAAATGAAAAAAATTGAAGAAATTGCATCCGCCGCCGGTATCAAAATGAGTCATTTGATGGAACAGGCCGGCACCAAGGTGGCGGCGCTGGCCGCCAAAATCATCTCGGAGCAAAAAATCCGCCAGGTGTGTATTCTCTGCGGCTCCGGCAACAACGGCGGTGACGGTCTGGTAATCGCCCGGCTGCTGTCTGTCATGACGGATGTCAAGGTCATCCTAACTTCGGGAGAACCTAAAACCCATCTGGCAAAAACCAATTTTGAGATGCTGCCTCCCAAGGTGGAGGTACTTTATTACAGTGCCCATTATTACGAGGCTGTGGGAATTGTCCGGGAAACAGAAATGATCATTGACGCTATTTACGGCATCGGCTTCCGCAACGGACTGAATGCGGATATTGCCGACCTGATCGGGTTCTGCAATGAAAACCATTCGGCTGTCAAGATTGCGGTGGATCTGCCAAGCGGCATCGAATGCGATACCGGCAAAATCACCAACAGCTGCTTTGAGGCGGATTACACCGTTACCTTTACCGCTTTGAAGCCCCTGCACGTGCTCTATCCGTCCGCTGATTTCTGCGGCGAGGTCACCGTTGAAAACGTGGGGATCCCACAACGTATCCTTCGACGGTGCCGGTATGCCATGAAAAGCACAGACCAGTATGTGGCAGAAAACCCCTTTCCGCAGAAGAAAAAATCCGCCCACAAGGGAACCAACGGAACGTTGTTTTCTCTGTGCGGCAGCTATGGCATGGCCGGCGCAGCCATGATTTCCGCAGAGGCAGCTTTGCGTTCCGGCATAGGGCTGCTGCGGCTGGGCGTTCCGGAATCTATCTATCCCATCATTGCCTCCCGGCTGATGGAGCCTGTTTTTCTGCCGCTGGCTCAATCCAAGGACGGTATTGTGGATATTGATGAATACGCCCGCATTATCAAGCAAATGACGGAGGAATCGGACGCCTCTCTCATTGGCTGCGGTCTGGGGCAGAACAAAAACATCAAGAGCCTGGTAGCCCTTCTGGTAGACGGTGCCACCAAACCACTGGTATTGGATGCGGATGGCATAAATGCCGTAGGGGCGAATATAAATGTACTGAAAAGGTCAGCTGCTCCGATTGTTATGACACCCCACCCCGGCGAAATGGCCCGGCTTCTGGGAGTCGATGTCAAGACGGTGCAGTCCAACAGATATCATATCGCCAAACGCTTTGCCAAAGAATACGGTGTCACACTGGTCCTCAAGGGAGCCAACACCCTGATCGCCACCCCGGAAGAGAAAATTTATGTAAACCTCACCGGAAATAACGGCATGGGCAAGGGAGGCAGCGGAGATATGCTGGCAGGTATGGTAGCCTCCTTCCTGGCGCAGGGACTCAGCACCGAAATGGCAGCCGTTGAGGCGGTCTATTATCACGGGCTGATCGGCGACAGGTGTGCGGAAAAATATTCTGCCCGTGCCATGCTGCCGGGTGATATGATTGCCGAGCTAAAGAATATTTTCTGAGAAACAGGTGATTGCTTGAAAAAGCCCTGGGGTTTATGGCTTACCGGGTTATCTCTTTTCCTGCTGCTGACAGGATGTTCCTCCGGCAGCAGTGTTCCCACTGTGCGCAGTGCCACTGACAGCGATGCCGCCGTCCGCTTTCAAGGCAGGGAATATCCCTGTCACATCAATTATGTCAACAAAAATACCGCCGTCCTGACGCTGAAGGATCCGGAGACTCTTGCCGGATTGACCTTTCAGCGCTCAGACGGCGTTTATTCCCTCTCTCTGGGTACCCTAATGTGCAAAAACGTTCCTCTGACCAACCGGAATTCTGCCATAGCCGTTCAGGTTCTGTCTGCCTTTGACCGGATCTCCGGAGATCCCCCGGCCTTTGTCCGTCAGCATGACAGCAACTGCTACGAATTCTCTGACGGCGACATAACCGTTCTTACCGATGCCGAAGGACATCTTCTTTCTTTGCGTTCCGATCAGCTTACAATCGATACACAATGACTCTCTATTCATACAGGTATTCCAGCTCTTTATGATTGCTGACGGACTGTGCGGTGCGGATGATTTTGGCCAGCGTTTCTTCCGACCATGCATAGTCCGTCAGATATTTTCCGTTCAGGGAGGAAAGATTGCCCCTGGGATTTTTCAAAAATGAAAAGAAGTCACAATTTATCTCGGAAGCATTCACAGAGCAGCCGCCTCTGACACTGGTAAACACTTTTTCGATCCGGTACTCATTCAGGGTGAAATGGATGGACATAACCGCTTTCCGGTAGAGTCGCTTGGTTTTTTCATCACAGCCCCGGTCCGGCCACAGTTTTTCGACCGCTTCGTAAATGCTGACCAGGCCGCCCGCATGATCCACGCAGAGTGCAAACAGCTCTCTCGCCTTAGCGTTTCGGAACAGCACCGGCACATCATTGACAAAAACATCCAGACTGCCAAAGGTTCTGACAGTGACATTCCGGCGCCGGGAGGAAATCAGGGACATATATTCCATACACTCCCTGATTTCCTCCCGCGCATAGGGCTTTTTGAGAAATTTTTCGCAACGGAACGTATAGACATTGACAGAATCATCCTCGTGGATTCCCATCAGGCAAATCCGGAAAACCTTTTTTTGTGCCCGCAGCTGGGTGAGAAGCATTCGGAAGTCATTTTTCTCCGAACACAGGGAAAGAAACAGCCAATCCACCGAATGCCCTTCCAGAAACCTCCGGCATTCCTGGACCGAATCCACCGTTATGATCTCGGCGTCATGAAAACTGCGAAGCTCCTCTGACAAGACGGCGTTTCCTTCTTTGTCATCGTCACAAATCAATATGATCATTTTTTTACCCCCTGTCTGGAAAGGCTCCGACATTCCGGATGCTGCGGAGCCGGTTCCGGTTTGCTCTATAATGTGAATATAACTCATCTCGTGTGATGTAATTTTACATCATGTTCTGTGCTTTGTCAATCCTTTTTTCTGATTTCTGAAAACGTCAGGAAAAGACACAGCTCATAAAATGCACCGGAGAAGGCGCTGGTTTCAGGAAAGAAAATCCTCTACAATCTCTCTGAGATGAACAGGATAAACCTCCAGCTCCTCAATCAGGTTTTTCAAACGCAGTACCGACTGATAATCCTCAGAAATGCCGTCGACGCGGCAGTATTCTCCCTCTTTTTCGGATAAATAAGGACTGGTATTATGCAAAACCAAGCCATACAGTTTGATACATATGCCGCTTTCGATGATGGTCATCGACTCTGTCATTTCACATACATACTGATCCTTTAACAGTGCCCTGCTCAGGTTAGTCGCAGCTTCTGTTGACATAAAAACACTCCTTGTAAAATTCTTTTTATTCCTGTCGTTGAATCGCAAGTCTCCGCCTGCCCAGACGGTTCCTTGCTGCTCTGCTTTCAAAGCATCCGTCTGTCCTTTTCAACCTTTATATTATACACAATGGAGCGTTACCGATGTGCTACCCGTTTTTTTATTTTATTGAGAAGAAGATACTATTTGAAATAATTATTCAATAATATGAGACGCACCCACAATTTTTTTATCTTCCGAAAAAAAATTTATAGCCCCTGTCCGTCAATTTTCATAATTAATCTCCAAAAAAGAAAAGTTCTTTAATAAGATTGCTACTATGACATTTCTATGGTATAATACCTCTGCGTAGCAGTTTTTCTTACCTAAAATACAAGGAGGTTTTTCCATGAAAAAATTCTTATCTGTAGTTGCCTGTGCTGCTTCCTTAGCGGCCGGGCTTTCTACGACTGCAGCAGCAGAAGTAGACTACAAAGGCTACAAGCTTCCCTTTGAAGTAAAGGCACCTCTGAGCGTTTCTCTTGGCTGGGTAGAAGGTGACAGCGACACCACCCTGCAGCTTGCCTTCAGTACAGACAACGAGCTGAACCAGTGGCTCAACTACTACGCGGAAAACACCACCCATGATGCTGCCGTTGAAAAGCTCCATAAGGAATACCAGATAGACGAGCTGTTTGTGAATGCGCAGGTTGACTGGGCGATCGACGACCCGGTTAACGGCTGGCACTACACCCCATACTGGGACGGAGAAACCTGGAAGGGGGATGACGGCACAACCCAGGTTGCCGAATTCGGTATGGATAAAAATTACCAGTACCGTATCGGCTCATGGGATTTAGTTTCAGAGGGTGTCAGTGATAAGGAAACTGTCACCGATTCCTGGATTTTGAGAGGTATCTGGGTTTATGATCCTGAAACCACCCCGGATTATACTCCTGAGATGAACGCCGTCTGGCTTGGCACAGAAACAACTCCCGGACTCAAGGATCAGCTGAAGGAGGATCAGTACACCCTGGTGCCTGCCGGTGACGAGCCTGGTGAATACAAGCTTTTGATTGATTATACACAGCACACCGCCTATGTCCGTGTCCGCTATGGCATCACGGTTCGGGACATGAAGGACAACAGCCAGCACATTTTCTCCGACTGGTCCGAAACCGCTTCCTATGGCAAGGACGCCAAGGTCTTTACCCCTTATACCAAGGAAAGCCTTGCACCGCCTGTCATTACCGGACTGGACTATTATCCCGATGAATTCAACAGCTATCCTCAGATTGCCTGCACCCTGGAGGTACCGGAGGAGCTGGCAAAAAACCTGACCACCATCCAGGCTAACGGCGGCGGCATCAGCATCGAATGGGAAGCAAAGCTGCTTGGTACAGATGATTGGGTTGGATTGCAGGGAGACTGGCTCATTAAATCCGGCCAGCAAGTCATTGCCCTGCAGAATCTCGCCGAGCATGTCTGGGAAACCAAAAAGGAAAAAGGCGAGGATGTAGGATCAGATACCACGGCTCTCATCTCCAAAGGAACGCCCGTCGCTCTTCGCTGCCGTTACTACTGCAGCCAGTACGCAAGTTTAAACGGCGAGTATCTTGGAGAATTCTATACCGATTACTCCACCCCTCTGCTCTTTGGCACGGAAGAGATGAGCAAACCGGAAGAAACTTCCATCGTGGAGGTCAGCGCGGCAGAAGTCAGCAAAGCAGAAGTCAGCAAGACAGAGGTCAGCAAGACAGAGGTCAGCAAGACAGAGGTCAACAAGACTGAGGTCAGCAAAGCCGAAACCAGCAATAGTGCTCAGCCAGAGGTAAAGAAGACCAACAAATGGATCTGGATCATTCTGATCATTGTGCTGATTGTGGTAGTGATCATTATTGTGATTATTGCAATTCTTCTCGGCAAGAAGAAAAAGAACAACAACGATAAAGGCACCCCCCCTGCCCCGCCCGTTGATTCTCCCGTGAATCCGATTGTCAACGTCAACCCGGAGGACAAGAACTAAGCAGGAGGAGCATTCCTGAGGCAATTTCTTCTAAAAAACAGTAACAAAAAGCGGATGAAAACCATGGTCTTCATCCGCTTTTCAGTTGTCTGAAAATTTTCCGCCGGAAAGGAAGCCGTTCCGGTGTCAGTCGTTGTCAAACAGAGGCGTTGAGAAATAGCGTTCTGCCGTATCCGGCAGGATGGTCACAACCGTTTTGCCGGGGCCAAGCTTTTCAGCCAGCTTTAAAGCTGCCGCCACATCGGTTCCGGCAGAAATACCGCACATAATGCCTTCCAAGGAAGCCAGCTTTTTAGCCGTTTCAATAGCCTCCTCGTCCGTTACGATATAGATATGGTCATAGATTTCCCGATTGAGGATAGAAGGAATAATACCGTCTCCGATGCCCATCTGCAAATGGGTACCGATGGTACCGCCTGCCAGGATAGCAGCGTGCTCCGGTTCAACCGCCCAGATTTCCATGTCGGGATATTGCTTTTTGAGTGTTTCCCCGATGCCGGTAATGGTACCGCCTGTACCGATGCCTGAGCAAAAGCCGTCAATTTTGCCGGCGGTCTGCTCCAGGATTTCCAGTGCGGTATAATATTTATGGGCAAACACATTGTTTTCGTTCTCAAACTGCTGCGGAACAAATACCCTCGGATCCTCTCTGGCCATTAGCAAAGCGGTATCCAGACACTGCTGAATACATTTGCCGATATCACCATCGTCATGGATCAGAATCACCTCGGCACCGTAATGCCGCACCAGCTTCCGCCGTTCCTCGCTGACGGAATCCGGCATGATGATAACGGTATGATAGCCCTTCACGGCACCAACCAGCGCAAGGCCGATGCCCTGGTTTCCGCTGGTCGGTTCCACGATAATGGTATCCGGCTTGATTTTACCTTCCTTTTCCGCGTGGCGGATCATATTGTATGCCGTTCTCGTTTTGATCGAGCCGCCAACGTTCAGCCCTTCAAATTTGACCAGTATTTCCGCGTTTCCCGGCGGATTCATGCGGTTCAGGCGAATCATCGGGGTATGTCCGATTGCCTCCAGAATATTATTATAAACCATTTTTTACAACCTCGTCCTTTTCCAGAATCATGCTCCCCTATTGTAACATACCTTTGCGCAAAAATAAAGCATTTCTCGCATTTTTCCACAGAAATCAACTTTCTTTTCCGGAATATCGGGACTCTGTCCCAAACCCTGCCGGGGGAAACCCTTTCCAAAAAAACTTGTGTTTTTTATCGAAGATTAACAGAAAAAAGGGTATATTTTTAAAATTTGATTTCCTTGTTTCTGCGCTGACCCATGACGATTTCTTGTTCAGAGAAGTACACTGCTTTCTTACAAACGTCCATTTGGAATTTTGGAAATGGAATATTCAGAATAGTATTGTATCCGAAGGGGTTCGGAGGCGACCGCAATAGGTAGTGTAAAATAATTCTGGGGAAAATGCCCGGTCAGAATGCAACCGCCCCAAAGCGACGCGTAAGCGCCGTGTGGGGCGGAAGTCG
>CACYCV010000051.1 GCA_902772955.1 uncultured Ruminococcus sp. | reverse complement strand
GCATGAATTCATGAAATACGTTGCCCTGGACACGGCGTTGAAATACGAAAACAGCAAGCCGCGCAGCCGGGAAGGAATATGCGAAATGATATTCGGTGCATTCCAGGGCGGCTCTCCCGCTGACGGATCACTTGGCCCATATGATTATGAGAACCCTTCCCATTACTCCATAAGTGTAGGAGACGTCATCGGGATAAACCTGGGCGGCGAGATAAGCTTTCATTACTGCGATTCGATCAGCTGGCGCAAGCTGGATGGTTTTTATCACCCGGAGGACAATCCCATATGTACGGAAGGCGCTGCAGCATACTCGATCGCAGACAGGATCCTGGTTGCCAGAGAAAAGGAAGACGGCACCTTCGCGGGAAGTATCTATTCTGATGGCTATGACCTGCTGGAGGAATGTGAATACCCTTCCGGATATACGGCAGGAACTGTTATCAACGACCTGATCGCTTCCATCACAGGACAGCATGACCTGCCTTCCGGGGAAAGTGCCAGAGTCCTGCCAGCAATCCGAGGCGCAGCACAGGACGGAGACCCTTCGCTGCTTCTTTCTTACGAAGACGTCATGAGGCATATCCAATCCAAAGAAGAAGAGAAGGATCTTGAAACACCACATAACCAGGACGCTCCAAACGGAGGCCGGAAACAGCCAAAGGCCATCCATGCATAAGAAAAACCCACAATCATGAAAGGAACACAATCAGACACCCAAAAAACCTCTGATGCCATATACATATGGAGTTTTTCAAGATCAGACCCATGCTGCAGATCCCGGAAGAGCAGTATGGCAAATCCATGGAAACAGTTTCTGTGGCCGGCGAATGAAACGCAAGCTAATGACGGACAACTCGATTGTACGGAAAAAATGGGTTAAGCATTCCGCAGCATGCAAACCCATAAAAACAGAAATGGCGCCAACACGGCATGAATCCGAGCCTGTTTCCTGTCTGTTATCTCCCAGATCCTATCTGCAGCTCCCTGTTATTGCTATTATTCCCAATCTTTTCCAAGCCACTGTTTTTTATATCAGATGACAACAGAGGAAAACACCCTGCCGATATCCCGAACGAAAAAAACACCATATTTGATAAAATGAAATTACAACAATCATGTGTGGAAATGCCGGAAACGGCATGCAGCAGGGGGATGAAACATAAATGGCAAGCATCTACGGAGTGACAATTTCCGGAATGACCAAGATCACCGGAACCGGCCAATCTGTATTGGCACAGGGAACTGTCTGTCTGAACGGAAGAAAACTCGGCTTCTGGTCCCAGGGGGACTTCGGAGGGCCAAGCATATACCAGTTTGACCCGTTCTGCCTTAGGAATCCGGCGCAGAAATATTACGAGCAAATGGACAGAGCCCAAAAGGAAGTATATGGAATGCTGTACTGCCAGAGCGGGAAAATATGCGTAGATTTTTGCGATGTCCTTCTTGCAGACCTGGTAACACAGATGGATCTTGAGACGGAATATATGAAATATCTGAAAGACGGTCCCTGCACACTTGTAACATTTCAGCATAGAAAAACAGCATCCGAAGAGGCTTCCCAGCCCTATTCAGTACCCCCAATAAAAAAAGTATGTTTTTTACAGTCGCCAATGGAAAAACCCGAGATCGAAGATCTCATAATCAAAAAAAACCTGGATGATTCCCCGAATGTTGTCCGGATCTATAACAGTCCGGACGACTTTGTAATCGGGGGCTGCCCTGCAAAGATTAAGCGTTCAAAAGCACGCAGCCGGTAATATCCAAAAGCGAAAAGAACGCGGACAAAAGCAAATGAACACAGGAGGACAGGATATTGGAAGTAAAGCTGCATAAATGAGAAAGGGAAGAAAAGAAGCAAGAGCAAACTACGTTAAGACAAAGCAAAAAATCTATAAAGGAGACAAAAATGTTTTCAGTAAGCGTACTAAAAGAATACCCATCAAAGGCAGGAGGATATTTCTACACGGGAGTGGCAAAAGCTGACGGCGAACTGAGCTTTTTCCCCCGCGTGAACCAATACCCGGACGGAAATATCAAAGTATCCATACCGGCGCACGTTTCCATCCTTTCAGAAAAGATTGCAGAGCAGATGACAACGGCCTTTATCGAAGCCGTAAAAAAGCACCATGAAAACCCGGCAACCGAGCCTACGGAGGAAATCACCTTTGGCGACGAGAAGATCCTTTCATCCGTCGAAAGCCACCTGACGCCAACCATAGACGGCAGCACACCTACCGTATATGAAAACACGAAATATAACGTCCATGCCAGCATTACATTCGACTTCTCTGACAGCACTGGTGAAAAAATGCTTGGGATTGACACCACGCTGCGCTCCAGAACAGACGGATCAGGCAAATTCATTGCACTTCCGAGCAAACTCGGTTCAGACGGAAAGTACTATAAAGAGGTTTCCTGTTCCCGTGATCTGAGCACGCTGTTGAATCAGAAAGGCCTTGAGCTTTATAACGCAGAACTCCTGAAAAATCCAGGCAACGAGGTAAAAGATGTCGAAACGGACACCACTCAGAAAATCCGAAAGCACAGCGCTCCGACCAGATAGGAGACCTGTCAGAACAATTGATGATCCAAACAAGAACTGTATTTATGGTTAAAGAAGGATATTGCTGTGATAACAGCCTGTAGGAATCACTATTCTAAAACGGATACAGAGCATGGAAAAATTGGAGCCTGCCCGAAACCGCCACTAAGATGGGATCGGCTAGGACGGTTCCGTATAGAGGGAGGGACAGCGCCATTGATGATGGTTGGTTGAATGAAATATGCGTTGAGTATCGGAATGATCCGGATGAATAACCTGCCGGAAAGATGCCTGGACACACAGATCTTTTCTCTGGTACGTTCCATTGCGAGGTGATTGCGTTAATGTCGAAGGAGAAGAGCTGATTTTTCTAGCAAAATCAAGGGTTTCCGAGGGGTGGGCCTTTTCACGGGTGCCTCTCCGGAGGCCCTTTTTTCTGTTTTGAGAGTAGTTTCGGACGCTCCGGGCGTGTTAATAGCATTGATGAAAGTGTGACCAAAGTGTGTCCACCTCGTGTGGGCAGCTTTGATGTCGGCG
>CACYCV010000050.1 GCA_902772955.1 uncultured Ruminococcus sp. | reverse complement strand
TGGAAGGATTATTGCGGACTTCGTCGCAACACACCATCTCAAGGAGGCTGACCTGATTTCTTTTTAGATTCGGTACTTCCAGGGCGATAGCTGCCTTACCCGGAACAGGCGCTTCCACTCGTACACCGGGCACAGCAAGGCGCAACGCAATGTCCTCTGCCAATTCAACAACAGAACTGACCTTCACGCCGGGAGCGGGTTCCAGCTCGAACCGGGTTACGGAAGGACCGCGGCTCACACTGACGATTTTTGCATTTGCTTTAAAAACTGAAAGCGTCTGCATCAGTTTTGCGCTCTGTTCTTTTATTTCTTCGGCAGCCTGCTGCCACTCTGCCGTTTCCGGCTGGTTTAGTAAAGCCAACAACGGGAACGTATAGTTTTCCTGCCCGGAAAGATTATTCTTGTCCTTTTTTATATTTTTCGACGTCCCATCACCCAGTGCATAACCAACACTCAAATTACACTGATCACATGCGATTTCTTTCTTAGACAGCTTCACAAGTTCCTTAAATTTTGCACTCTTAGCCATGACAACAAGCCTCCTAACAATATTTAGCCTTTCCTTTTGCCCTTAACTTCTTTATATCTTTCTGCCGCAGCGTTTTTCTACACATCAGTTCCTCTGTCACTTTATCCAAAAAGGCCCGGTTCTCTGCCAACAGTTGTTTTGCCGTCTGATAATACACGGCCATCTTCTCTGCGATGAGCTGTTCCTTTTTCGCTTTCAGAGTTTCTGACGAATTCGGGCCTTCATATGCTTCGAATCCGAAAGCGCATAAGTTATCCACCAAACGTTCCACACGGCGGAATGCGACTGCCAGATCATCCGCACAGCCAACATCAACCATACCAAGCACAATTTCTGAAGCAGCCTTTCCCGCAAGACTGCGGATCACGTTCCGTTCCATCCGCTTCATATGCCTGCCATTGTTTTCATCGTAATTCACACAGGTTATACCGGCAAACCCGCCCGCATGGCTTCTTACAGATGTAATCGCTACGCAGCCGGCCTCCAAAACTTCCGCTACGACCACATGGCCAGCTTCGTGAACACATACTTCCAGCAAGTCCCTTTCCTTACCGGTGTCAGCTTTTTCAGGAGAGGCAAACAGTAGAGGCATACAAGCCTTGATTAAATCCTGCTGGGTAATTGTATCCCTGCAAGCGCGGCCTGCATATACCGCCGCTTCATTCACCACCATTTCCAAATCCGCACAGGAATTCCCGCGCATGATCCCGGCAATTTCCTCCACGTCCACGTCCGACGCACATTTTTTCAGCGCAAGATAAAAGTTTAAAATTTCTATTTCATCTTCGACAGTGGGGGGGACTACTTCAATTACCTTATCTAATCTGCCGGGACGCAACAGATAATCCGGAATGTTGTCTTTGTCCTTTGCAGTAGCAAGCACAAACACGTCATCTTCCCTGCAGGCATCCATGCAAGCTCTTAAGACAGCATATATATTGTCATCGGCGTCATCATCCAGGTTATCAATAAAAACAATTGCCTGCTCCCCTGCTTCCTTAGCTTTTGCGAACGCCTCCCGGATTTCCGTAATCACATCACATCCCGGTTTCTCTTTGTTGATTTCAAATGTCGGGAAAATCCATTCCCCTATAAAACATTCCGCCATCCGTGTTTTACCCAGGCCTGAATCGCCACACAGCAAAATACCGCGCGGTCTTTTAACGCCCATCGTTTCGTATTTTTCCTTATGGCGCAGTACATCGTGAATGCGTATCAGTTCCGCCTTGATGTCTTCATAACCGCACACAAGATCAAAACAGCTCATACAAACAGCCCCTTTCATTCAGGATCAACAGGTATGCAGCTAACAACCTGAAATCCTTTTTGTTATTTGAATTATAAAAAATAGCATGGCCACATAATGACCATGCATTAAAAATTTTTGCCCCCCTTGATTTTTGTCAGGTTTAACACATTTCCTTACCGTTATTCAATTTATATGTTTCCAAACCGGCGCAGCAATTTTCGTTTCCGTTTTACATTTTCAAATTTCTTCAGTGCATGACTCGTAAAAATTAGCAAATACATCCCCGTAAGAGTGATACTGACGTCATCAGACACTACTGCCCGCGTCAACAAACCCGCTATCACAATTACATATATCAACCACAACAGCATATCTTTGCCAACCACATATACAAACCGGAATCCGGCATTCATATCCTGCAGCCTGCGGTATAAATAAAGCCGTCTTTCTTTCATAGAACGATTACGTGTATCTACTATAATCTGGCATTTTTCAAGTCTGCTGCAAAAATATATAACCAAAAACAGTGCTGTCAAAATTCCCACAATAACGGTCAGCATGTCAAGCACCGGATTTCCAGACCAATTCGCTTTAGGGATCCAGTCTGACAAATAAACTCCTGTTACCAAAACCAAAACAAATATCGCCTGTAGGATATTGCCACCAATCGCCGTCCGGTAATTTTTACTGCGAGCCAAAAGCTCCGACCAGGCTAATAGCGTGGCTGCTGCGATTAATATGGCAAAAGCGGC
>CACYCV010000049.1 GCA_902772955.1 uncultured Ruminococcus sp. | reverse complement strand
GCCGCGGCAGTAAACTTGGACACGGCACAACCGAGCGGAACGGAGTGGAGCGCTGCCGCGAACACGTCCTGTGCGGTCACGCACCGCAAACACGTCCTGTGCGGTCACGTACCGCGCGCGGGACGGGTCATTGACAACAGTAAAAAATAATGATAGATTATTACCAGAAGGAACACGGATGGAGAATATGAACATGAAAAATCATACACTTAAATGGCTCTTTGCCGTTCCAGGACGAAAAAAGCTCTATATTCTGATTCTTATTATCGTTCAGATGCTAAACGGTGCCAGTGGTGTGCTGTACGCTCTTCTGCTTCGCAATATCGTGGACAGTGCTGTCAAAAAGGACATCAGCGTCTTTAAGACAAATGTCCTTCTGATCATTCTTCTGGTTGTCATACAGCTGGCCATGCGGGCAGTCATACGATTCTTCAATGAGCTGTCAAAGTCCTCTCTGGAAAATATCTTTAAGCAGCGCCTTATGAAGCATCTGCTCACAAAAAACTACGCTGCCGTGGAAGCCGTTCATTCCGGCGAGTGGCTCAACAGGCTGACGAATGATACCGTCGTTGTCGCCAATCATTATACTGAAATCATTCCCGGACTGTCGGGCATGGCTGTCAAAATGATCAGCGCTGTCATCATGATTATTATCCTGCAGCCATGGTTCACCTGGATCATATTACCCGGCGGTGCCGTTATCGTGCTTCTGACCTATGCTTTCCGTAAGGTGCTCAAACGGATGCACAAAAACGTTCAGGAAAAGGAGGGAAGCCTTCGCATCACCATGCAGGAAATCCTGGAAAATATGATGATGATCCGCTGCTTTGCCGCAGATAAACAGTCTCAACAGGAAATAGACGAAAAAGCAAAACAACACAAAGTGGCCAGAATGCACAAGAATCATTTTTCAAATTTTTGCAATACCGGTTTTGGTACAGTCTTCCAGGGAATGTACCTGTTCGGAGTTTGCTGGTGCGGCTGGGGAATTGTCACCGGTATCATCTCTTACGGCACCCTGATTGCCGTTACCCAGCTGATTTCACAAATTCAGTCTCCTTTTGCCAACATCACCGGCTATCTGCCAAAATTTTATGCGATGACAGCAAGCGCCGAGCGGCTGATGGAAATCGAGGATTTTGATAATGACAGCAGTGAAGATCTCTTGACGATTGAAGAAATCAAACAAATCTACCTGAAAAGGATGAGCGAAATCGGCCTGCGCAAGGTATGCTACACCTATTACCCTCCTACCGAGAAAATACCAAGCCTCTCCAAGAAAAAAATGCCCGAGGTGCTTCATGAATTCAGCGTCTCCATCAAAAAAGGAGAATATGTTGCCTTTACCGGACACAGCGGCTGCGGAAAATCCACTGTCATCAAGCTGTTAATGAGCATTTACCGTCCCGATTCAGGAGAATGCTTCCTCCGTACATCGGACAAGACAGAAGAACTGACGCCAAAACATCACCGGTTATTTGCCTATGTTCCCCAGGGAAACATGCTGATGACAGGAACCATCCGAGAAACGGTGGCCTTTGCAGACAAGACCAGAATGTATGACGATCAAAGAATCACACAGGCCCTCAGAATTGCCTGCGCCGAGGAATTTGTATCGGAGCTGGAAAACGGATTTGATACCCTGCTCGGAGAAAGAGGAACCGGGCTTTCCGAAGGCCAGATGCAGAGAATTGCCATCGCCAGAGCCGTATTTTCCGAAAGCCCTGTTCTGATTCTGGACGAAGCTACCAGCGCCCTGGATGCGGCTACCGAACGTCAGCTTCTGCAGAATCTGCGCCAGCTGACAGAGAAAACGGTTATTATTGTTACTCACCGGCCGGCAGCCCTTAAAATATGCGACCGTGTGCTTCACTTCAACGAGTATGGCATAAAAGAAATTGAGCACAGGGAAGCTCCCTGCTGACAGCATGGCTCCGGCGACAGATTTCTGTCCAACCCCCGGAAAGCAGGCCGGCACCAATTCTGAAATTGCAATAAACAACAGGCAGCACTTATCGTGCTGCCTGTTGTTTTGGAACGAATTCAACTTTCATCAGAAATCGTCATCATCATCGCCGCCACCTTCGCCGCTGGCGGTAATCACGTCATCCACATCAAACTCGACAATTTCCATTTCTGTGGGAAGATACTTTCTTTTCTTCATGGTTACCATTTCCTTTCCGTTCAGCCTTTACAGTCGTCCCTGCCGGCGTCTCTCACACAATACTGCTATAGGTGGTAGCAATAAAATCCGAGTAAATGGTTTCCTCTGCACCGGTATCCGTGTTTCTGACTTTTATATAGCCGACCGCATAAGTATAGGCCGTTGTATTGTCGCCTACCGCATAGTAGAACTGCACCATACCGTCATTATTGGTATAGCTGGCAACAAATTTCTTTACCTTGCTCTGCTGATTCTTGACAACGCTTTCTACATTGGCTACACCAAGAGTGGTATCCCCAACCAGATTAACCGTTGCATAGCCGGGCACACTCGTGTCGGCACCGGCAAGCTTGTTAGTGGCATACAACAGACCAGCCTCTTCCATCTCGTAGCCTTCCGGAACGCTATGTGTAAAGGTAAAGGCAATTGCATTCTTGCCATTGTAGGTTGACTTGGCGGTTTTCAGGGAAAGAACCGTTTCTTTCTCCTCAGGGATGTTCTCATAAACAGAGGTAAGTGTCACGCTTTTCTCTACCACAAAGCTGTATCGGGCAGAGTAGCTGACAACATTCCCGGCACCGTCAACCCAATGAGAAAAGGTCTTTCCGTCCTTTGTTTCGGGAACAAAGGCACTGAAGGATTTTCCGATCGTCCCTGTCTTTTCAACACCGTCTACCGTAATGACAACCGAATCCAGAATTCTCCAGTTGGTCTTGGCATAATTGGTATAATCACCGATACCCTTGATCTTCACCACATAAATGCCAGGCTCCGTGGCAGAAGCATGTCCTTCAAAGATATAATCTGTTCCTAATGTCAAAGCCTTTCCATTGAGTGTTGCAGAATAGGTAATTGTCTTTTCTGTTCCGTCATAATTGAATTCTTCAGCGCTGAGGGTAATTTCCGCTTCGGAGATATCCAGAGGCGGATAGATGTTCCAATTCTGGTAGGTGGTGTCTTTAGGGCTAAGCTTATAGCTGTAGGAGTTACCATTATAGGTAAATTTGTTTTTCTTCCATTTTTCACTCTTTCCTGCCGGTTTCTTGGAGGAGTTTCCATAAAAACTGAATTTGTTGTTTCCATGGTCGATAAAAGATACGTTACCTTCATTAACAACGACAAACTCATAAAGCCTCGTCCTGCTGTTATAGGTCATCTCAATACCAGGATCTTTGACATTTTTAAAATAGGAAGTTGGAGTAGATGAATTAATTACGGTTGCAAATACCGTATCCCAATCGTCAGGCTTTTCGGCATAAAACTTTCTGCCCTTCTCATAAGTATATGTCTTGGAAACTGCCTGACCATCCTTTGTGCCGGAAACCGTAAGGGTAACGGTAGTCCCGAAGGCAACATTGGCATCATCAACCGGTACTACAATATTCTGTCCGTTGGTAAAGCTGGTGGCCGTTGTGTACTCGGCAGGTACACCCGCTCCAGAAAGGGTAAAGGTGGTGCCGGTAACACCCTCTGAACAGTAGAATGTAAGATCAAGCTCCCCGGAAAAAGCCGTGCCTGTTGCAAGGGAAGCCATAACCGCAAGGGGCTCCCATGTCCCGTCCGCATTGACAAGTTTAGGTTCAGCAACCACTGATGCCTCTCCCGATGAGGGACTGCTCCCCCCTCCTATACCGCCGCTTCCTGTAATCGAAACAGAGCCATTCACATAGCATGCCAAAGGAAGCACGTATTTAAAAAGGTAGGGGGAAATCCTTGTCATAGCAAAACCGGAGCCATCCGCCACTGTTCTATGTTCTTTGCCGTCAAACGTGCCATAAAACTCAATCTGGGCAGAATACCAATTATATACCGTGTTGTCAACATAAATTGTACGGGCTTCGGCAGAGTATGCTGTGTATGCACTGCTTGCCATGTAATCAAGACTCCATTTGGGATTGGTTGCATTACCACCAGTCCAATCGCCCTCAGTAATAATATACCAATTCTGCCCGGGTGCAGGAGAAATATCAACTGCAGTTTTACCCCACATTGGTTTTGTACGACCATCTTCATTGGATGTATTCCATCTGTTCTCCAGGTTATTGGGGTTCATACGACAAAAAATCACATGTGACCATGTTGTCCCGGTCGGAACATTTGCCTGATAGGTACCATCGCCATCGGCATCAGTCATATCAACCCATGCATTCTGGCCATTACGGTTTAACAGATACATGACAAATCGAGCATTGGCCTCAGTCCACCGATAATTGGGCGACAGATAAAATGTGCTTTGATTGATCGGCCCATAATACATACTCCAGGAGCCGCCTCCTTGAGACCATGCACCTTCATCAATTGTGTAAAGCACGTTTCCTGCAGAGAAGGAAAGGTTTACCGTTTTATTCCATCTGTTATCAAAGTTGTTTGCTGTGGTTGAACCATTCATCCGACAGAAAATAAAACCCGTCCATTCCCCATTCGGAACGCTTGCCTGATAGATTCCATCACCGTCAGAATCAGACATATTAACCCATTTGTTGGTGTTATTAGGTCCCCACATATAAATGGCAAAACGGGCACCGTTTGATCTCCAGTTGGCATTCGGAGACAGATAGAGAATCGGAACGGTAGCGTTTGTGTTAACTGCTTTCACCGGTGTGACAATTGCTGACGGAACCATACACAGAACCATAAGAATACACAAGGGAAAAGACAATAATCGTCTGAAAACCTTTTTCATAGGGCATCCCTCCTCATTATCTAGCTTCATTGTACCATTTTTTTGGCACTATTTCAAGCAGTTTTGTCAAAAGGTAAGTCGTCAGCCTGACAAAAAATCCCCCTGTTTTTTTGCTGTTTTCTACAATTTAGTTTCCGCTCCAAACAGCCGTAGGGCATTATTCTTCCAAATAATAGCAAATAACGGCAACCGTCAGGAGTCTTCTCTCATCAACCAATTCTATTTTGTCTTTTGCAAGCGCTTCAATTGGGTTTTAGTATTTCTACGGCTGACGGTAACTGCTCTTCCCAGGCGATAGAAAAACAGACCCGGAAGCAACAGCTTGTGCCGATAAAAAAAGGGATGACCGGCTTTTATCTCCTCCATTGACGGAAAGAGTCTTGATAGGATGTATTTTCGTTTTCCCTTTCTGCCGCCGCCATATTCCTTCACCTTGTTCTCAATATTGTTTCTGACACTTCCATAGGTTCCTGAAAAAGCGATATACTCCAGCAGCTCCTGCTGTTCTTCCGAAAGGGTTTTGCCTCCAAAAAGATCCAGAGCAAGCTGCTTGTTTTTTTGCTCAAAGTCGGTAATGCCCAACTGGTCGGTTTGCAAACGGATATAGTCGGCGTCCATTTCATCTCCAAGCTTCTGCCAGATCACATAGGTATCCAGCAAGGATCGCAAACCGGTTCCCCCCCAGCTAAAATGCTTGTATTCATGGGCAACGATGTAAACATACATATCACTGCTTGAAAAATGATATCCGTATTGATTGTTAGCATCCTTTCTCATCAGCCGCTGAACATCGCGGTAGTATTCATAAAACTCCGTTTTGTGGCTGGATCCGAAAAGAGCCGTGTGCATTTCAAAGTTGCTCACCGGCTTTTTATAATATACATCGTGAGTCCCCCTGCCGAAATGTTCACAGGTAAAACCGAGCTCCAGAAAGATTTCTCTGACTTGTTTCTGTTTCCTGCTGTCATACAGAATGTCAAAATCCCCCATTTGCCTCATGCCGATGGACGGATACAGATCCTTCAGAACAACTCCCTTCAAGGGCAGATACCAGATTTTTTTCTGTTCAAAGCGATCAAAAAGCAATCCCTTATCGATTTCCATGGCAGCCACCTTGCGAATGGCTTTGGCCTTGGACTGAATAAACTCATGATCAAAAACACCTGCCGACTCCAAGGCATATCCCACAATCCCATGAAGCTGATGCCTTCCTGCCGCCTGATACAGGTATTCAGGATTGACATCCCTCAGGTGCTCCTGGCCCGGTAAACGGCCGTTGACCACACAGCCGCAAAGATAAACCATTGTGTCAATGACCTTTTGGTATTCCTTTTTTGTCATCCTCTTTTTCCTCCTGACCCCGTGGATTCTTATTGTCCTGACAATTTTGCCTATTGTCTCCTGTCATTTCGAAAAAGGCAGTCCGCTCCTGCTTTCTTTTCTTCCGAGCACGGTGTTTTTGCACAAAAGTATAGCCCAGATAATAAAATACACCTCCACAGGTACCGCCCAGTGTGTTATAAACCAGATCGGAAAGCTGCCATGTTCCCAAATGCAGAAGAAGCTGCAGCATTTCAATGGAAGAGGAAAAAAGGAAGGAAATGAAAAAGGATTTCCATCAAACCCGCAAAAAGGAAACACCGCTTTTCAGAAGACGCTCTCTGAAGGACAGGAACAGCAAAACCATAAACGGCATCAGCATCAGAAAGTTTTCAGGGACATTGGAGTTAAACACCCGTTTTCCGGATCTGTCAGAAAACAGGCTCCACTCCCCCATCACATTTGATAAGGGGTTTTCAAACAGTGTCCGATTAAATAGTGTCTGCTCAATAATCAAGCAATTTAAAATCGTATAATATCCCGACATCTCAACAAGATAATCGGATAAAAAATTGCAAG
>CACYCV010000048.1 GCA_902772955.1 uncultured Ruminococcus sp. | reverse complement strand
GCTTGCGGTTCGCTACACTTGGCGGTAACTACCCGTGACAGGACTTTCACCTGTGAGATTAGTGTCATGCCCGACACACCAAAATAGACCGATGAAGTTCTGACGCTTCATCGGTCTTTTGAGTTGATAATCGTTTATCTGATCGTCTTGTCCTGTCCGGAAGGATCATTTTTCAGGCAGGATGACGCCGGCTTTTCTTTTTGGCCGGTTTTTTAGCGGTAGTAAACTTGGGAATCCGCTTGGTTTTGGAACGCTCCAGCTGAGGCTCGGCATCCTGTGTCACAACCTCCGGCGTAATGATCACCTTGGTGACCATTTCGTCTGAGGGAATTTCAAACATCTGCTTTTTCAGAATGTCCTCCATGATAGAACGCAGTCCTCTGGCGCCGGTATGACGTTCGATAGCCTTCTTGGCAATGGCCTTCAGCGCATCCTCTTCAAAAACCAGCTCCACACCGTCCATATCAAACAGCTTGGTGTACTGCTTCAGCAGAGAATCCTTGGGTTCTCTGAGAATCCGTACCAGAGAGGCTTCGTCCAGACCGTTCAGTGCCGTAATCACCGGCAGTCTGCCCACCAGCTCGGGAATCAGTCCGAATTTCACCAGGTCCTGGGGAATGACATCCGACATCCAGCCAGTGGTGTCCAGCTCGGTCTTGCTTTTGATTTCGGCATTAAAGCCCAGCACGGACGAACCCATGCGCTTTTCTACGGTTTTTTCCAGACCGTCAAAGGCGCCGCCGCAGATAAAGAGAATATTGGTGGTGTCAATCTGGATAAACTCCTGCTGAGGATGCTTTCTTCCGCCCTGGGGAGGCACATTGGAAACCGTACCCTCCAGAATCTTCAGCAGCGCCTGCTGAACGCCTTCGCCGCTGACATCACGGGTAATGGAGGGATTTTCGGATTTGCGGGCAATCTTGTCAATTTCGTCAACATAGATAATACCACGCTCCGCACGGGGAATATCAAAATCTGCCGCCTGAATCAGCCGCAGCAGGATATTCTCCACATCCTCACCGACATAACCGGCTTCTGTCAGGGTCGTTGCATCGGCAATGGCAAACGGAACGTCTAAAATTTTAGCCAGGGTTTGTGCAAGCAAGGTTTTTCCCACACCGGAGGGACCCAGAAGAAGCACGTTGCTCTTATTGAGCGTTACCTCATCGTCCTCCGGGCAGTTAATTCTCTTATAATGGTTATAGACAGACACCGCCAAAGCAATCTTGGCGTCCTCCTGCCCGATGACGTATTCATCCAGCTTTTCCTTGATCTCCTTAGGTCTTGGCAGCTCGTCAAAATCCGCCAGGGAGGCAGTTTCATCTGTCATATCCAAATAGGGATCGTTCCGCAGGATGGAATTGCACAGCCGGATACACTCATCACAGATATAGGCACCCGAGCCCTGAATCATCTTTCCCACCATTTCCTGTGGTTTGCCGCAGAACGAACAGTAAATATTCTTTTTGCTTTCATCCTTGTTTGCCATTTGTGCAGCTCCTTATCGATGTGTGATCACCTTATCAATCAGGCCGTATTCCAGTGCCTGCTGCGCCGTCATGAAGTTGTCACGCTCGGTATCTCTGGCGATGACATCAAACGGCTGTCCGGTATTGGCAGCAAGTATGGTGTTCAGCTTTTTCTTGGTCTGGATAATATGATCTGCATGAATCATAATATCGGTTGCCTGGCCCTGAGCACCGCCGCTGGGCTGGTGAATCATGATATCACTGTTGGGCAGGGCAAAGCGCTTGCCCTTGGTGCCTGCGGCCAGCAGGAATGCGCCCATGCTGGCCGCCATGCCGATGCAGATGGTGGAAACATCACACTTGATATACTGCATGGTATCATAGATAGCCATTCCGTCAGTAACGGAACCGCCGGGGCTGTTGATATACAGACTGATATCCTTGGAGGAATCCTGTCCCTCCAGATAGAGCAGCTGTGCCACCACCAGACTGGCTGTCACGTTGTTGACCTCTTCCGTCAGCATAATGATTCTGTCATTCAGCAGTCTGGAATAAATGTCATACGAACGTTCGCCGCGGTTAGTTTGTTCTATTACATAAGGTATTGTTGCCATAGTATCTCCTCCGTTTCACCTGCTGCCGTCAGAGCCGCCGGAAGTTTCCGCTGCCGCCGGACATCCGCAAAGCATTCCGTCTGTTCTTCTTTAAGCATCGGCACAGGATGTCTGTTTTATTCATGCCGGCCCCGATAAAACAGAGTCGGCATGAAAAAATGATGGAAGTCCTCCCCTGCGTCCGGGACGTACCGGGTCGGAGGTTCCTTCTTATTCGGCTGTTTTTTCTTCGGCAACGGCAGCGTTCTTAACCAGCTCCAGTGCCTTTTCCACATCCAGATCACCGGCAATCTCCTTCGCAGAGAAGGCTGCCCTGACTCTCTTGATGTCTACCTTGTAGTTTTCTGCCATTTCGTTGTATTTGCTCTCCACTTCTTCATCGGTTGCCTGGATTCCCTCCAGCTCGGCAATCTTCTTGAGAGCCAGTCTGACCTCAACCTGAGAAACCGCTCTGTCACGATAGGTCTCACGCAGCTTTTCTTCGGTCAGGCCAGTGTACTGCATATAGGTATTGATGTCCAGACCCTGGGCTCTGAGATTCATGGAGAATTCATCCAGAAGATTATCCACCTGGTTTTCATACATTGCCTCAGGAACCTCTGCCTTCATCAGCTCGCGCAGCTTTTCGGCCACCTGGCGCTCCTTGTTCATGTCGGCTTCTTCCTGACGATCCTTCTGAAGCTTTTCCTTGATGTCTGCCTTATAGGCATCTACGCTGTCAAACTCGCTGACATCCTTGACGAAATCATCGTCAAAGGCAGGCAGCTCCTTTTTCTTGATCTCATGGAGCTTGATTTCAAACTGAACGGCCTTGCCCTTCAGTTCCTCTGCCTGATAGTCCTCCGGGAAGGTCACATCGATGGTGAACTCCTCACCGGCCTTATGTCCTACCACCTGATCCTCAAAACCGGGAATAAAGGAACCGCTGCCCAGCACCAAATTATAGTTTTCGGCAGTACCGCCTTCAAAAGCTTCGCCGTTCAGCAGCCCCTTGAAGTCAATCACGGTGGTATCGCCGTTTTCGGCAGCTCTGTCTCCTACTGTCACAAGGCGGCTGTTTCTGTCCAGAACCTTCTGAACCTCCTTGTCCACATCCTCCTCGGTTACCTCAAGAGAAGAGGGAGTATAGGTGATACCCTTGTAGTTTTCAATGGAAACCTCAGGCTCAACGGTAATCACTGCCTTGAGGGTTACACCGTCCTTGCCGGCCTTTTCCACATCCAGGTCAATGTGATCCTTGACGATGTCCAGGTTAGCTTCCTTGGCAGCATCGGCAATTGCCTCGGGATACAGCTCCTTGAGGGCATCCTCATAGAAAACGCCTTCGCCGTATTCTCTTTCAATGATGGAACGGGGCGCCTTTCCCTTGCGAAAGCCGGGAATGGAAATGCTCTTGACCTGCTTTTTATATACCGCATTGACAGCCTTCATAAAGGTTTCTCCGTCAATCTCGATAACAAGCTCATAGCGATTGGTTTCTACCTGATTTGATGAAATTAACTTCATTTTATGATTCCTCCGTTTAAAATGCAAAATCAATATGGATTATAGCACACTTTTTCCGGTTTATCAAGCTATAATTCCCGATCTTTTGTAAAAAAAACACGCTTTTTTCACAGTTACCGCAAAAAAGGGGCATTTTTTTACCAATCAAGACCCCCTCATGATTCATTTTCAGCGAATCGACAAGGGGCAAAAGCCCAGATAATCACAGGCAATCAAAGAAAACCGGACACCGTATTTTTCTCCCACAAAGGCCCTTCTGGCAGCATTGCCGCCGTGGATATGGCCGTAGAAGCACTTTTTGATCCGGTATTCCTGCAGGACCTCCAGGATTTCTTCGCATTCCATGGTGTTGTAAATAGGCGGATAATGCAAGAACACCACCGGATCATAACCCGCTGCCACAGCAGGCTCCAGAGACATCCGCAGTCTGCCGACCTCACGATGGAGAATCAGCATATCGGCATCGGTTTCCGCATCATAAAACCAGCCCCGGGAACCGCACAGGGCAATCCCGTCCCGGACATAGAAATTATTATGCAGAACCGACAGGGTATCAAAACCGGCATCCGAAAGATACCGGTCCATTTTGGCTTTGGTGGTCCACCAGTAATCATGATTGCCCTTGAGCAGGATCTTGCTGCCGTTGAGCTGCTGCAGAAAGCGGAAATCTGCCGCCGTATCCTGCAGCTTCATGGCCCAGGAAATATCTCCCGCAATCACTACCGTATCCTCCGGCGTCACCAGGCGCTGCCAGTTGGCGGCAATCCGTTCGGTATAGTTCTGCCAGCCGCCAAAGACATCCATTGGCTTATCGGTCCCGAAGGAAAGGTGCAGATCCGCTATTGCATACACCGCCATAGGGCATCAGAGCGAAAGGCTGTCCAGCACGATCTTGGGCATCTCGTCCACACGGCAGGTCAGCGTAAAGCGCACCTGCGCATCCTTGAGAGAGGAAAGCGGAGCAGGTACCGGTGTGCCGGTTTGGGCAGAAAGGGCATCCACCATGTCAAATTCATCCTCCGGCAGGGCATCGCTGCTGACTGCCTCCAGCACACTTTTGGCAAATTTGTAGGGACTGGCAGTAGATGCAATGACGGAAGGCGTCAGGTCACCGGTTTCGTCCACATACTGCTGATAGACATTGACTGCCACTGCCGTATGGGTATCGCAGAGATAGTTTTCATTCTGATACATCTCACGGATGGTCTGCATGGTATGCTCATCATCGCAGAAGCCGCCGTAGAAATACTGATCCAACTTCGCCTTGATGTCATCGGTGACGGTATAGCTGCCGGTTTCGGAGAGTGACTGCATCCACTGCGCCACCTGAGAAGCATTGCCCTCCGTCAGATGATAGAGCAGCCGCTCCAGGTTGCTGGAAACCAGGATATCCATCGAGGGAGAAATGGTGGTATAGAAGGTTCTCTTTTTATCATAGGTGCCGGTGCGGATAAAGTCGGTGAGGACATTATTGGCATTGGAGGCACAGATAAATTTACGGATAGGAAGCCCCATATTCATGGCATAGAAGGCAGCTAAAATATTGCCGAAATTGCCGGTGGGAACCACCACATTAATGGCATCACCCAGAGCAATGCGGCCTGCCTTCAGCATTTCGCAGTAAGCAGAGAAATAGTACACCACCTGCGGCAGCAGTCTGCCCCAGTTGATGGAATTGGCACTGGAAAACAGCTTATTGTCAGCAGCCAGCTTTTCCTTGACGGAACGGTCGGTAAAGATTTTCTTCACCCCGGTCTGAGCATCGTCAAAGTTTCCTTCGATGGCCACCACGCTGACGTTGCTGCCCTGCTGGGTCGCCATCTGGCGCTTCTGCATGGGGCTGACGCCGTTGACAGGATAGAACACCATAATTTGGGTGCCGTCC
Source organism: uncultured Ruminococcus sp. (assembly GCA_902772955.1). Taxonomy (GTDB): domain Bacteria; phylum Bacillota; class Clostridia; order Oscillospirales; family Acutalibacteraceae; genus UBA1213. The sequence goes on along the minus strand of CACYCV010000048.1, from coordinate 6,302 downwards.
ACATCCTTGAAACCCTCCAGGGCAGCCTTGCCGGTATCGCCGCTGGTAGCGACAAGAATCACAGCCTCCCTGCCGCTGCAGGTTTTTTTCAGAGACTTGGTCAGCAAATGGGGCAGAATCTGAAGCGCCATATCCTTGAAGGCACAGGTGGGACCATGCCAGAGCTCAAGAACGGACATTTCCGTCTTGCCGCTCCTGACATAGGAGATCGGCGCCGGATTTTCGGAGCCGAATTTTTCTGCAGTATAAGCAGCCTCTACGCTCTCGCTGATCTCTTCGGCAGTAAAGTCACCGAGAAAATCGGCAAAAATCCTTTTGGCTCTGCCCTTGTAGTCCAGTTCAGACAAAGCACGGAGGTCCTCAAGGCGATAGACAGGCAGAGACTGGGGAACAAAAAGTCCTCCCTCCTCCGAAATACCCTGGGCAATTGCCTGAGATGCCGTTACAACGGTTTCAAGGTTTCTGGTGCTGTTGTACTTCATGTTGTTTCCTTCTTTCTTTCGATTAGATCCTGCCGGCTTTCATACCGGCTGAAAAAGCGGACAGCGTTTTCAAAGAACAATGCCTTGACCAGCTGTTCCGGATATTGGTGGTGCAAGAACAGTTCATACAGACGGGGCATCGCTTCCAGCCCTTCCATATCGAAGGGAATCTCCGCACCGTCAAAATCTCCTCCCAGCGCAAGGGTTTCCTCGCCACCAAGGGACCAGAAATGTTCTGCGTTTCTTATTATATCATACATTTTGGCTTTTGTCCCGTCTTTATGAAGAAAATCTCGGCAAAAATTCAGTCCGACAATGCCGCCCTTCTGTTGAATCCTCCGGAACTGGTCGTCCGTCAGGTTTCTCCTGTGAGGACAAACCGCTCTGGCATCGGAATGGGAAGCGACAAAGGGACGTCTTGCCAGGGATGCCACCTCCTCAAACAAGGGCTCGGAAGCGTGAGAAACGTCGAGAATAATATCGTTCTCCTCCAGCACAGGAAGCGCCTGTCTGCCGAAATCCGTCAGTCCTCCGGCATTCTCCACTCCGATCCCGTCTCCCAGCTCGTTGGAGCCGTTCCAGGTAAGGGTCATCATCCGGACGCCCGCCTTGCGAAGGAAAGGAATTCTGTCAAGTTCCCCTTGTAAGACGGCACCGCTCTCCACCGTCAGAATCACCCCTGTCCGGTGCTGCTCAATGGTTTCCTCCACATCGTGCGCGGTCATACACTGACGCACCCGGGTGCCCTGCAGCTCCCGGTGCAGCTGATCAACGCACCGCTCAAACAGGTTCGCTGCGGCTTCCCCCCTGTATTCATCGGGAATCCAGACCGCAAGACACTGAATATAGGGGGAAAGAGCCTCTCCCCGGGAAAGAGATATATGAAAGGTATTGTCAAACAAGCTGCCGTTTTCCGTAACGGCACGATATAAGGTATCACAGTGAAGATCCACTAATGACATTCTGTCACCGCTTTCTGTTATTCATCCGGAGAGACTGTCCGGAATAAAGGTAATTAAGGGAGCCTCTCCCTTGGTCAGAAGCACCTCGCAGAGTCCGAAATGGATTTCTCCCCCAAAGGGATGCTCCTCCAGATACTGCCGGGATGCCTCTCGGATTCTCTTCCATTTGGCGGCATCGGCTGCTTCTCCGGGGCGTCGGAGGGAAGTCTCGTTTCTGGTTTTAACCTCCACAAAATACAGTTCTCCCTCCCTTTGGGCGATCAGATCAATTTCCTCATGGGAGAACGTATAATTACAGACCGTAATTTCAAAGCCCTGACGGGACAGATACTCCCGGGCCAGCTTCTCTCCCCGGTCTCCCTGCTTTCTTTTGCCGGATTTTCCGGGAGCACCGGACAGAAATTTTACCAGAAAGGAAGGCCGGTGCAGCGCACAGGGGCCGAATTTCTTCAATGCATCATAATGCAGCCGGGTTCCATAGCCCTTATGCTTTTCAAAGCCATACTGCGGGTATTCCCCGGCATACTGCAGCATCTGCCTGTCACGGCTGACCTTGGCAAGAATGGAAGCCGCCGCAATGGATTGGGAAAGGGCGTCTCCCTTGACAATCGACACACAGGGAAGGGACAGTTCCGGGCAGCGGTTGCCGTCCACCATCACCAGGTCGGGCTGCAGAGACAATCCCTCCACCGCCCGCTTCATCGCCAGCATGGCAGCCCTCAGAATATTCAGCGTTTCGATTTCCTCCACACTGGCCCATGCAATATGATACGCAGCGGCTTTTTCTTTAATGAGTTCAAAAAGCGCCTCCCGCTTTTTTTCCGTCAGCTTCTTGGAGTCATTGATGCCCTCCAGCACTAGTCCCTCCGGAAAAATAACGGCTGCGGCACAGACAGGACCCGCCAAAGGACCTCTGCCAGCCTCATCCACCCCGCACAGCAGGTGCAGCCCCTGTCCATAGTATTCCCGTTCATACTGAAGCAGATCAGATCCGGACATCGCCGCACATCTCCTCTCTGTCCAGGGTAATTTTTCCCAGAGCGGCCCTGCGGAATTCATCCAGAACCGTGGCTGCAGCCCGTTCCGTATGGACCTCTCCGCCGCTGATCAGCATACCGCGTTTTTTTCCGATCAGCTCCAGCAGCTCATAGCCCTGTTTTCCTTCTATTTCATCGGCGGAAAGCCGGTACCTGCCGCAAAGCGACTCCGCTGCCGTATCCCGCAGAGTCTCCAGAAGCCGTCCCGCCAGATGCTCCGTATCCAGAATATCATCCTTCACAGAACCGATAAAGGCCAGCCGCTCTCCCACAATTTTATCGTCAAATTTCGGCCACAGCACCCCGGGAGTATCCAGCAGATCAAATCCCTTGCTGACGGTGAACCACTGGTTTCCCCTGGTAACCCCGGGACGATCCTCCACTCTGGCACGGTTCTGTCCGGACATCCGGTTGATAAAGGAGGATTTTCCCACATTGGGAATGCCCACCACCATCACCTTGATGGTTCTGCCCGTCATGCCCTTTTCCTGCCAGGAGCGGATCCGATCCGCCAGCACCTCCCGGACGGCAGGAACAAACCCGTTCAGCCCCTTGCCGCTTTTGCAGTCCAGCGCCACGGCGGAAACATGGTTTTCCCGGAAACGCCGGAGCCAGCGTTTTGTTTCTGCAGGGTCTGCCATATCGCACTTATTCAGGATCACCAGCCGGGGCTTGTTGTTGATAATGCTTCTCAGATCCGGATTGCAACTGGAATAAGGCACCCGCGCATCCAACAGCACAGCCACCGCATCCACCAATTTCAGCTGGGATTCTATTTTTCGTTTGGTTTTGGTCATGTGACCCGGAAACCATTGGATCGTTTTCAGTTCTTCCATTCCCTGACTCCTGTTCTTATGTCATCAGCCGTTAGGCTCACGTTTATCCTTTGCCGGACGCCTGCCGCTACTCAATCTTTCCGAAGCTGTTCATGGGCTGCACCCGAAAAATGGCTTTTCCTACAATGTTTTCCAAGGGCACCAGACCCACCTTCTTATTTCGGCTGTCCATAGAGTTTCCGCGGTTGTCTCCCATCACATACACATAGCCCTTCGGCACTGTAACAGGATTTTCTATGGCGGATCCCCCCCGCAGTGTCGTGGGACCGGTAACATAGCTTTCCTCGAGGATTCTTCCGTCTACCATCACCTGTCCCGTCTGGGGAAGGATTTCCACCGTCTGACCCTCCACGGCAATGACACGCTTGATAATCGGCTCCTGAACCGGATCATTGACATCCAGCTTCCCGTGGTTCACAATGACGATGTCTCCCTGCTGAGGGGTATAAAAAAAGCTGTACACCAGCAGGCGGTCCTTATCCTGCAGGGTATTATTCATGGAATCACCCTTGACATTGACCTGTCGGATAAAAAAGGTCATAAACAGCAGCACCAGCACTCCCACCAGCAGCAGGGTGCCCAGCCAGTCATAAATCAATTGCGAAAAGGTCATGCCCTCTTCCCTTTTCACTTCAGATACGGAAGCCTGTCCGGAGGACTCTTGCTTGTTATTCATTGAAATCATCTCCTGCTGGAATCATTACAAAAAATCCGGAAAAAATCTCTGAAGAGCAGAGATTCTTTACCGGATCAATCACAAAGCGTTCCGGATGCCGAATTGACTGTCCGGCAACCGCAATACAGTCTGTCAGAGCGCTCCGAATCCCTGGAAGGGATAAATCCGGAAAACCGCCTTGCCCATGATATTTTCTACCGGAATCATCCCTACCGTAGCGGAACGGCTATCAAGAGAATGCTCCCGGTTGTCACCCATCACAAAAACATAGCCCTGGGGAACCTGTGCGGTAAACTCCGTGGAGGCGGAGGAGGGTGTCATCGTACCGTCTGCAGGATTGCCGGTGGTGCCGAGAATATAGCTTTCCTTCAGCAGTACGCCGTCAACAGTCACGTCCCCGGTGGCATAATCAATGGTAATGGTCTGCCCTTCGGTAGCAATGACCCGTTTGATAATCGGTTCCTGCAGATGCTCCCCATGGGTAATGACCACAATGTCACCGCAGCGAGGGGTATAGTCATAGCAGGACACCAGCAGTCTCTCCTGGTCGTGCAGCGTATCGTTCATGGAAGCGCCGTCAACGGTCACCTGCCGCAGGAAAAAGGTCATGGTCAGCAAAAGAAGCACCATGGCAAAAAGCATACTTCCGGCAAGATCAAACAAGACCTCCATCATAGAAACGGAATCTTCCCCCTTGGCGGAAGGCTTTTGGTCAGCAGCAGTCTGTTCCTGCTGCTCCGTTGGTTCCGTATGGATATCAGACATGGTTCATTCCTCATTTCTGCATTAATGTCGCCGTACAGGAGCGTGGTTTCAAGAGTTCTCCCCGGACGGATACCGGGATAATCAGCCGCCGATGGATTGCTTCAGATGATCTCCCGGCTGACCGAAAAGGGAAAACGGATAAAGAACAACACCAGCCTTACCGATGATGCTATCCTGTCTGATCAGAAGGCCCACCACCTGGTTTCCGGATGCCGTAATATCCGGGTCCACCAGCACATATCCCTCCGGCACCAGGTCGCTGCCAATACATTCAGCCAAATCGTCGTAATCAAAGCTGCTTTTTCCCTGATAATCAATCCTGTTGAAGGAATGCTCCGTTCCATAGCCAAGGAGGATTCTGTCCCCCGGCAGTCCTTCCACCTGAACAGCCGTTACCTCATCCCCCACGGCGATGGTGATGATATCACCCACCCCGTAGCCTGCATTCCTGAAGGTCAGAACGCTGTAGGTCCGGGATATATCTCCTGTCTTTTTTTCAAAAGTAGTAATCCTGAAAACGGTCATCACCAGCACCGTCAGGATAAACAACAGAAGAATCAGCACATAGAAGGAGCCGAACACTCCTCTCAGCAGGAGTCTGCCGCATGTACCTCTCTCCTTGTTTTTGTTACCGATTTCTTTGGACTTCATCTGTTGCTCACCTCGTCATGTTGAGGGGTTTCCGGCCAGTCCAGAGCTGACGGCGGATTCCCTTGAGTCAGAATACCATTCATCTCGTTATGCTGTTTCACGAAACGGAAGGGGCACATACCCTTCCAAAAAAGTCGGGATTTTTTGCTTTGTTTCCTGTTTTATTACCATGAACCAAAAAAAGGGACAAAAATGTCCCTTTTTCGTAGAATTATCTGATTTGTTCCTTAACCTTTGCGGCCTTACCCACTCTGTCACGCAGATAATAGAGCTTGCTTCTGCGAACACGGCCCTTTCTGACGACCTGTACAGCAACAACGTTGGGGGAGTGAACAGGGAAAACTCTCTCCACACCTACGCCATAGGAAACACGACGAACCGTGAAGGTTTCTGCGATGCCGCTGCCCTTGCGAGCGATAACGGTACCCTCGAACATCTGGATTCTCTCTCTCTCACCCTCACGGATATTGACGCTGACCTTGACAGTGTCACCGATTTCAAAGTGAGGGACATTTCCTTCTTCCTTCATTGAGCTTGCTGCAATTGTTTTCAGTGCATCCATCTTTCAATTCCTCCTGTTATTTCAGACATTCTTGCTTCTGTTGTCAAAGCAGAGGACTGCCCGTTTCAAAGTTCGGCCGACGCCGGGCTTCAAACCCCACTACAAGCAGCGGTATTTAAAGACTTATACAGTATATCACACTTTCACCGCGGATGCAAGTGTTTTTTTTATTTTTTTGACGGCCTTCTCCGGAACTTCTCCGGAATATTGGGACTCTGTCCCAAAACCTGCCGGGGGAAACCCTTTTTTTGAAAAAAAGGGTTATTCCCCGGACCCCTTTCCAAAAAAACTTGTGTTTTTTCATCAAAGATCAACAGGAAAAGGGTATATT
>CACYCV010000047.1 GCA_902772955.1 uncultured Ruminococcus sp. | reverse complement strand
TCGTGTGGGGCGGAAGCTGCGGCAATAAGTTAAGACACGGCACAATCGAGCGAAGCATTGCCGCGAACCGACAGCGGAGGCACTCTGCCGGTCATGCACCGTCCTGTGTGGTCACGAAAGCCAGGTATTGATAGCGGCGGTGATAATCGGGTGTTCTGCTTTAAATTCCTCCCATACAAGAGGAGCCACCACATCAAAGATTAAATCACCGACTTTGCTGGCAACATTCTTTGCCTTGGACGTCCAGTATTCTAACAGGTTTTTATCCTTTTCAACATATAGAGTAATATCCAATGAAGATTTGCTGATGCTGCTGATCTCCACCGCTTTTACAAACCAGTTGGAAGCATCGCTGACACTTGCTTTTTTTGTTGTTTTCGTTCCGTTCTTTGACTGGTATTTGGTAATCCTGTACTCCAATCCGGTTAGCTCAATCATTTTTTCGGCATCATTTAAACGGGTATTTAAAAGCTGTTTTTCCAGGATGATCTTTGCAGAGCTTTTGGATACATGAAGTAGAATTTCTCTTTCATTCATTTCAACGCCGGTGACGACATAGTCATTTTTGTCGGAAAAACTCTTGTCTGCGTGAATTCTGTTCTCTGGAATCTTTTCCTCCGTCATCAGGAATTGACACGCCTGCCCGTAGGAATAGTTCTTGAAAAATTCAGTAAGCTCCTGCGAGGCCTTGACAAACTCCGGATTGGAAGCCGATGATGATGTGGACTGGATATTGTTTTCAGATGATTTTGTGATATCGCATCCAGTGATTGCACTGATGCTTATGATCATTGCCAGTATAAGTGCCAATACCCGGAATTTTTTAACTTTCATTTTGACAGATCCTTTCTTTTTAAATTGATCGTTTGGTTTTTCTTTGCTTTATCTGTAAACAAGCAATTTCATGAAGTGCTTACACGGCTGTTATCAGAAATAATGTTTTTTACAGAATCATCAGTAAGGGAAACGCATAGACAAACAGGAAGCATAGGATAGAGGCACCAATCGCGGCAATTTCTCCTGCTGTCTGCAGGCCTCTCCAAAGCTTATCCAGCAGCTTGTTGCCAAAGATACCATACAGGACAACCAGAACCAGACCAAGGAGAGAAATCAGAACTCCGGCGACCCATCCCTTGGGCGTTATGCTGATTTCAATGCTGTTCCATCCATCCTGGAGATCGAAGGCAACGAAATCTGTCATAACCCTGCGATAAGGAACGGACTTTCCGTTGACCTTAATGGTGATCCCTTCATCATAGGGGAAAGCCAGGAAACAGGTCTGACCGGTTGTTGCCTCAACACCGCCCACAAGCTTGCCGTCCTTAATGTTCAGGTTGGCACAAGGGGTTTTCTCCAGATAGCTTTGCAGCATCTTCTGCTTCAGGCCGAAAACGCCAAAGCTCTTGCAGCGAATCGTTTGATTGACTTCAATATCAATGGTTACATGACAGTTTTCAAAGGAACCAAGATAGTAGAGTCCGTTATCATCCGTTCCAGGATAATTGTTCCTGACGGTACGATTATTCACCCTGATATTGACGGATTCAAAATAGTCTTCCGAAAGCTTATTGGAAAAGCGGTCATAAACATCCGCATACAGGCTTTGTTTATCCGCAATGTCAATTTCATACCGGACTAAGGAGCCTTTGGAAACATCGTATTTTCCGTCATCGTAGGAAATGTCGCCACTGGCATCCTTGTCATAAGGATAGTCCACGATCAATTGATCGTTGGTATTGAATACCTTTTCAAACAGATACTGCTGTGCCTGTGCCCGGCTGAAATGCTCCGGAATATCGGTACAGTCGTCGAAGGCATTTCCGCTGACCAGTCCCATACCCGTGTAGAAGGGCTGCTGCTCAATGGAATAATAATCAGTGGAATAAACAGAGTGGCTGTCTCCGGAAGAACCCTTGATCTTATACTTGACGGAATATAAAGCATTGGTAAGCTCTGTTCCGCCGTTAGCTCCTGACTTCATCCAGACGGTGCTGTAGCCCAACTGCCGCTGCATCACCATAAAGTTATGTCCGGTCAGGGAGGAATAGTGGCTGATGGAGGGATAGCCGAGAGCACCGATCATATTGTAATTGATGGACTGGGTATCGGTTGCCACACGATAGAAGCTGTCATCCTGAATTTTATCGCTTAGCTCCGTTACATTGACATAAGTGGTGGTTCTCTGAGGATTATTGAGTGCCGGGCTTGTCATATAGATACGGATACTGCCCATGCTTTCAAATACACAGAAGGTAGTTACTAACAGAGCCAGAACATGGGTGTTGATCAGCTTCTTGCGGTGCAACAGGGCAAAAATCGCATAAACGGCAACTGCCAGAACAAACAGCTTGGAAAGCCCGTCAAAGGATCCTTTATCTCCCCACAGGGTCGAGGTATAGCGGGTAAGCTTTTTAAACTCATCCGTGATATATTTGTCCGCAAAATTGGAAAACTGATAGATGAGCCCCATACACAGGATCGTCACTATCACCTGACGGACCATGCCCACCCGACCGGGTTTGTCGCATTCTTCAAAATAATCCCCGCAGCAGCACAGTCCCATAAATACGGTAATAAAACCATAGCGGGCAGGGAAAGACATATAATCCCCTGTATGCCACATCAGATTGATTGGTTCAATAAAGAAGGGAACAACCAGAAGCCCCAGCAGAAGAAGATTGCCCTTTTGCCTGGAGGAAAGCTTTTTATGGGTAATGAGATAAAGCAAAATAACCGGCAAAACGATGGCGGTACAATACAGCAGCGGGAGAATGGTGGTATAGCTGGTCAGAAAGGCGGATTCCTTCAGATTTTGCTCCAGAGATTTCAGTCTTCCGGAGGAGGTCACCTGCAGTAGGCTTGGCAGCCAGATAAAGGCGGAGAGAAGTGCAGCCAGTCCGGAGCCGATGATAAATTTCAGGGCAATCACAGAGGTTTCCTTGCGCTGTCTGTTGAGCAGCAGATAAATGCCCATATACAGCAGAATGAAAACCACGACCATATAGCCGATGTAGAAATTGGCAATCATCACAGCCGCCAGCGACAGCATATACACCAGGATGCTTTGCTTTTTGATCAGACGATCCAGACCGATCATCAGAACAGGGAACAGGATCATAATGTCCAACCACATAATGTTCTGATAAAACAGCATTCCATAGCCGCATAAAGCGTACATCACACCGAACGCCGCCGCAAGTCCGCGGTTCAGCTTGTCCTTGCACAAAACAAAATACAAAGAGGCAGTCAGTGAAGAGAAGGTCAGCTTGATAAGTACCAGAATATTGACAAAAAAAATCATGTCCTCTTTTCTGACAAAAGCGGTCAGCAGGTTGAGAGGGCTGGACAAAAAGAAGCAGAATACTCCGAAAAAGCTCATGCCGCCGGCATTGTGCATATTCAGAAAAACACTGTCATTTCCGCTGAGCAGATCCTTCATGTTCATCATAAAGGGAATCACCTGCTGGTTCATGTCGCACCAGGCAATGCTTCCGTCTCCGTATGGGTACATTTCACGGGAAGAAAAAACATATACCATTGTCAGCATCGTCAGGAGAGGCGCTGCCAACAAGGGGTAGTATTTTTTGATTATGTTAATCATCGTTGTTTTCAAAGTACATACCTCTTTTTCGGGATGAATATTTGGAATTCCTTGCTTTGCTGATGAAAAAAACAATGGACGGCGCTCTTAATTGAGCTAATAAGCTCCTGTGGGTGTACAGCTTTCGTCAAAGGAGCCTTCCTGATGCTGCAGGGTAAATAACAAGCGGATGAATGCTTCATGGTAGGGAACAAAACTTCCCTCACGAATCCTTTGCAGGATCGTCTCACAATCCGCCCAGCAAACGGCTTTAACCTCATCTTTCTGCAGCCGAAGCGCATCCAGAGACGGCTCCAGATCTATCAGAAAAATATCATCAAAACCGCCGTCAAAATGGATGGTCAGCCTGGGACGCAGTCCAAAAGGCTTCACCAGGACACCTAACTCCTCCTGAAGCTCCCGGCATACGCCCTCCTCCGGGGTTTCTCCGGATAACAGCTGCCCTCCTGCAGAAAGATCCCATATCCCCGGGAAAATAGATTTACTGTCCTGTCTCTGCTGAATCAGCATAAACCCGTCCGATCTCATCAGACAGATATGAACAACTGCCCGATAAGTATCCTCCGGCAGCTTCTGACCGCGGAGCAGGGTTTTTCCCAGAGGACGGCGATGTTTATCATAAAGATCAATTATTTCCATAGCGTCCCTCTTATTCAGCGATTTTTTCGGCAATTTCCCCCTGCTTTTTGTAGATACTTCCCGGAGGAACCACCCCTCGTACCATGGAAAGGGGATAGACGGTGGAGTTCCGACAGATCACAGATCCTGGATTCAATACGGAATTGCAGCCGATTTCGACATTATCTCCGATCACGGCTCCGAATTTTTTGAGTTCCGTAGACACCCTATCCTGGTTGACCGTAATGGTGACAAGGCTTCTGTCGGATTTCAGATTGGATGTAATAGCGCCGGCACCCAAATGGGCTTTATAACCAAGAATGGAATCACCGATATAGTTGTAGTGAGGCACCTGTGCTTTATCAAAAAGAATACAGTTTTTCAGTTCTGTTGAATTTCCTACAACAGCACCGCTTCCGATAATGGCGCTTCCCCGGATAAAGGCACAATGACGTATTTCCGCTTCCGGACAAATAATCAGAGGACCGTGAAGATAAGCTGTTTCCGCCACCACTGCACTTTTTGCTACCCAGATTTCTTCGCCCCGCTGTTCATATTCCTCAGCGGGCAGAGTGGGGCCTAAAGCACGAATGAATTCGGTGATTTTGGGAAGAGCTTCCCAGGGATAAATGACCTCATCAAAAATAGCAGCGGCAATCGTTTTGTCAAGATCCAACAATGCTTTCGTATGCAGTACAATGGCATTCATGACAGCTGTTCATCTCCTGTAAAAAATTTTTTCGTGTATCAATCGTATTTTAAAAAAGCCTTTTCATGCAGAATTCCGGAAAAACATTATCCCTCTCCGGTGGTTTCGATGGAGGAGATTCTGTACTGACCGTCCTCTTCGGTAATGGTAAACAATTCATAATAAGAATAGGTGCCGGGCTCATGTGCTTCTCCGTTGATATCGGTAAATGATCCGGAAAACGTCAGAGAATATTTTACCTTGAGCAGATAGGAATTCCCTGTTTGATGAATATCGTTCAGTTGAATGTCCTCTGCTTTTGCAGAAGCCAGTCCCAGGGTGAAATCATTGAATGCGGTTTCGTTTCGGTTCAGGGGAAGACTGTCGTTGGTACAGGACAGCAGAGCATAGTACTGGTGCTGCTCTAGTGCCTGTAAATAATCCACTATAGCGCTGTTCAGTGCCTCCTTCAGCTGCTCATCCGGCTGAACGTTCTCGTATTTCACCGGTTCATAGGTGATTTCCTCGGGCTTTTGTTCACTGCAGCCATTAAAGGCCAGCAGAAGGCAGAAGCATCCACAGACTAACAGAATGTGCTTTTTCATATCAGATCAACCCACGCAATTTCAGATACTGTTCGATCAGCGCCGCACTTTTCTCAATTCCCAGTGTACCGCTGTTGATGCACAAATCATAGATATTGGGATCTCCCCATTTACCGGTTGCATAGCTGTTATAATAATTGGCCCTGTTTTTATCGGCTTTTTTAATGGCGGCTCTGGCCTTGTCCTGGCTCAGATGATGCAGCCGGCAGATACGTTCCACTCTTTTTTCCGGATCGGAACAAATAAACACCCGGACACAGTCCTGGCGATCGGCAAGAACATAATCCGCACATCGTCCGACAATCACGCACGGTTTTTCGGATACGCGGCGGATAATATCATGCTGCAGCAAAAACAGTCTGTCATTCATGGGCACCTCCGGAGCAGTCCCATATTCGCTGCTGATAGTAGCAGAAGCCCCCAGCGACAGGGAATACAACAGACTGTTTGTACCCTTTTCATCGAATTTTTCAAAAAATTCCGGAGAAATACCGCTTTCTTTGGCGGCGAGATTCAGCAGCTCCTTATCGTAGAAATCCACATTCAGCCTTTTGGCCAGAGCTTCTCCGATAACCTTTCCGCAGCTTCCATATTGTCTGGCAATGGTAACAACCATATCAATCACCTCTTGAAAAGACGTTTCTTTTAAAGGAATGCACACTTTATGTAATTATAGCATACTTTTCCTGAAAAGGAAAGTAGGAGGTACGCCTTGCAACTGCAAAAATTTTCACTGGACGCGCTTGCTTCGCTAACATCCAACACTCTTTGTATGATACTTCACTAATAAAACCGATTGTCCTGTTCACTCCGGAAGGCTTTCAGGATTCTGTTTTTTCCGCAAAGAAAAAATCAATGCCGGAGCCATAGGGATGAAAAATAATTCCCTTCACGTTGGGAGCAGAAGCATAATATCGATTTTCCGTATAGAGCGGATAAAAGATTCCCTGGTCATTGAGATACTCTTCTGTCTCAATCAGCTTCTTCAGCAGTGCCTGCCCTTTCAACTGATCCAGTGACGCCACCGCCTGGTCATATTGCTTGTCCGCTAATCTGGCAGGATTGTAGGCGCTGGAGGAAGTAAACAGGGCCAGGGTATCAATAGGACTGCTGCCGCAGGCCACCAGGGGTGCCACCACAATCCGATACGAGCCCGTCAGAACAGCATCGTTTAGCTCAGAGGCAGAAACGGGATTTTTGTTAATATATGTCCCGGTCAGGGCATTCCAGGTTTCGATGATGTTATTGACAATTTTCTGGGTGGGAGCGTCATCCGTGCAAAGAATTGTCAGTTTCGGAAGCTGATCAATTTTATTCTTTTTCAGAGCTTTTTTCAGTTCCTCCTTTGCGCTTTCCGAATAGGGAACACAAAGTCCCTCCGGTGCATGAGATCGGTAAGAATAGCCGTCCAGCATGACACTTTCCGGGATAATATCCGTTACAGCCGAGCAGCCATCGGGAACCTCTTTTAAAACATAGCTGCGGTCAAGGGCAGCAAGCAGGGCACGGCGAATTTCCGGAATTTGCAAGACTTCATTCTCGGTATTGAAAGCAATACCCCAGACGGTTTCTCCGAAGGAGGTGAGATACAAGCCCTTTTTCCTGGCATCGGCAAGCTCGCTTCCGGGGAGGGTGTAGCAATCGACTGTACCGTCGGAAATAGCGGAACAGACGTTTTCCGGTGCAGGGGCAATGCTGATATTGATGCCCGCCGGAATCGGTTCATTGCTGCCGTGGTAGGACTGGTTTTTGCGCAGATGAATGTATTCATCGTGAGACCATCCGGACTTGCGGACATAAAACGGACCGTTGGAAAGCACCTTGTCATCGTCACGGCCATATTGTCCCTGAGTGGAATCAAAGAATTTTTTCTGGCAGGGCATGGCAGGAGCCGTGGAAAGCGTTGTCAGAAAACCGGTATCAGGATGTTCCAGACGAATCACCAATTTACCGTCGGAGGCAGTTATTCCCAGGGCATCCATCGGCATCTTTCCCTGATGGACAGCTTCGGCATTTTTAATACTGTACAGAGAAGGCGCTCCTTCAGAACCCGTACCGGGGTCCAGGGTTCTTTGCAATCCAAACAAAAAGTCCTCTGCGGTAACCTTATCTCCGTTATTCCAGCAGGCATCGTCCCGCAGAATAAAGGTATAGGTAGTTTCATCGTCGGAAATGACCCAGCATTCCGCCGCACCCGGCACCGGAACCTCGCTTTGATTCAATCTGGTAAGTCCTTCGTAGATATTCATCACGATCAGTCGGGAAGAGGAATCGTTGGCAATCTGCGGGTCCAGCGAATCCGGTTCAAAGGGAATACTATAATATATGATTTCATCCTGGGGTGTGACGGATTTTTTTTTGCAGGAAGGCAACATAAGCAACATTGTCACACACAGCAGGCAGCAAAGCCATTTTTTTGTCGTTTTCAAGCGGATATTTCTCCTTTATTCTTCTTTATTATGCGTATCTGTCTGGTACAGACTAATCATATTCTTTTCATCCCACAATGTCAACCAAAAGAGCGTCGTAAAAACAATTTTCCGATATTTATTCCATGATGAAAAGTTCAACAGCCTTTTCAAAAGCAGCGTGCCCATAGGGTGAAGCCACCAACTTTTCATGCCCCATTCACATTTTTCCTACGGTTATTACACCATCAATCATACACCGTGTGCATGGACTGCGTCCCTGCCGAGGGTCCAGGGGGTGAGAAGCCCCTTGGTAGGGTTTGGGGCAAAGCCTCAAGATTCGAAAAATTGATTTCCGAGAATTCTTTTGTCCTTTGCTTGACATCGGCAGGTAAAAAACCTATAATAGTAGGCGTATAACCGTATTCTGCTATCCTATCGGAAACGGAATCCGGAATGAAGAAAGAATAAAAAGGCAGGTAATCAGAATGATCAGTGATGCAATTCATGAAGGCTCCAAATGTGCGCCCCAGCGGTCTCTGTTGAGAGCACTTGGCATGACAGATGAGGAAATTGCGAAACCCATGATCGGTATTGTTAGTTCCTATAACGAAATCGTACCCGGTCACATGAATATTGATAAAATTGTCAATGCAGTCAAAACAGGCGTTGCAATGGCAGGCGGCAATCCGGTTGTATTTCCCGCTATCGCCGTATGCGACGGTATTGCCATGGGACATCAGGGTATGAAATATTCTCTGGTCACCCGTGACCTGATTGCGGATTCCACCGAAGCCATGGCCATTGCCCATGCCTTTGACGCTCTGGTAATGGTCCCTAACTGTGACAAGAACGTTCCCGGCTTGCTGATGGCTGCAGCCAGACTGAATATTCCTACTATCTTTGTCAGCGGCGGTCCTATGCTGGCAGGTCATGTAGGCGGCTGCAAAACCAGTCTGTCCAGTATGTTTGAGGCAACAGGTGCCTACAATTCCGGTAAGATTACTGCCGAAGAGCTTAACGAATATGAAAACAAGGTTTGTCCTACCTGCGGCTCCTGCTCCGGTATGTACACGGCCAATTCCATGAACTGCCTTACAGAGGTTCTTGGGATGGCGCTTCGCGGCAACGGCACCATTCCGGCCGTATATTCCGAAAGACTTCAGCTTGCCAAGCATGCCGGTATGAAAATCATGGAGCTGTTGAAAAAGAACATCAGACCCCGGGACATTATGACCGAGGATGCCTTCCGCAATGCGCTGACAATGGACATGGCTCTGGGCTGTAGCACCAACAGTATGCTTCATTTACCGGCAATTGCCCATGAGTGCGGCATTGAGCTGAACCTGGATATTGCCAACGAAATCAGCTCCCATACCCCGAATCTTTGTCATCTGGCACCTGCCGGCCGTACCTACATGGAGGATCTCAATGAGGCGGGCGGTATCTATGCCGTTATGAACGAAATCAACAAGCTCGGTCTGCTGAAAACCGATCTGATCACCTGTACCGGTAAGACGGTGGCAGAAAACATCGCCGGATGTATCAACAAAAACCCTGAAATTATCCGTACTGCAGAGAAGCCTTACAGTCAGACAGGCGGAATCGCCGTTCTCAGAGGCAATCTGGCGCCGGATTCCTGTGTCGTCAAGCGTTCGGCGGTAGCTCCCGAAATGCTGAAGCATGAAGGCCCCGCAAGAGTATTCGACAGCGAAGAGGAAGCCATGGATGCCATCAACGGCGGCAAAATCAATGACGGTGACGTTGTCGTCATTCGTTACGAGGGTCCGAAGGGCGGCCCCGGCATGAGAGAAATGCTGAATCCCACCTCTGCCATTATGGGAAGAGGACAGGGAAGCACCGTTGCCCTGATCACGGACGGTCGTTTTTCCGGTGCCACAAGAGGCGCTTCTATCGGCCATGTAAGCCCCGAAGCAGCCGTTGGCGGACCGATTGCACTGATTGAGGACGGGGACATCATTGAAATTGACATCAATGCCAATACCATCAATGTCCGCCTGAGTGATGAAGAACTTGCAGACAGAAAAGCAAAATGGCAGCCCAGAACACCGAAGATTACTACCGGATATCTGGCAAGATATGCTTCGCTGGTAACCTCCGGCAACCGCGGCGCCATTCTGGAAGTTAAGCAATAAGCGTTGTTCGCTGTGCAGAGTGGAATCATCTGCTCTGCACAAGCTGTTTTTCTGACAAAACCGGAAGGGAGAAAACGCCATGCGTGAAGCACAATGGAAGGATTACGAGCTGATTGACTGTTCCGAAGGAGAGCGGTTGGAACGTTGGGGAGACATTATCCTGATTCGTCCTGATCCCCAGATTATCTGGAAAACGCCCCGTCAGAATCCCCTTTGGAAAAAGGCACACGCCCGCTATCTGCGCAGTGCCACCGGAGGCGGAGCCTGGCAGTATTATCAGAAGCTGCCGGAGCAGTGGAAGCTCCACTACCGGGAGTTGACCTTCGGAATCAAGCCGATGGGGTTCAAGCACACCGGCGTGTTTCCCGAACAGGCAGTCAATTGGGATTTTGCTGCTCAGATGATCCGAGAGGCGGGAAGACCTCTGAAAATCCTGAATCTGTTTGCCTATACCGGTGCTGCGACTCTTGCCTGTTTACAGGCAGGCGCATCGGTGACTCATGTGGATGCCTCCAAAGGAATGGTGCAATGGGCAAAGGAAAATGCTGCCCTCAGCGGACTTGCCGACCGTCCTGTGCGCTGGCTGGTAGATGATTGTCTGAAATTTGTCCAGCGGGAACAAAGACGCGGCAATCGTTATGACGGCATGATCATGGATCCTCCTTCCTACGGCAGGGGTCCCGGTGGGGAGGTCTGGAAGCTGGAGGAACAGCTTTTTTCCCTGGTGGAGCAGTGTCTGCCGATTCTTTCAGAGGATGCACGGTTTTTTATTCTCAATTCCTACACAACCGGCCTGTCTCCCTCCGTGATGGAATATCTGCTGGGCGTCATGCTTTGTCCACGATTTGGCGGCTCCGTTTCCGGGGATGAGATCGGCCTTCATGTTTCGGAATCCGGCCTTACGCTTCCATGCGGCAGTACTGCTGTCTGGAAGGGACAATAAGCTCCCTGTCAACAATCAGAGATGGTTCCATAGGAGCATACTAAAATATAAAAAACAGAAAGGGTGAGCGGCTTTGCAGGAATTTATTGCTGTCAATGATTTGTATTTTCAATATGAAACGGGCGATGAAGAAGGCAAAGCTGAGTTTGCTCTGAAGGGAATCCGGCTTTCGATTGGCAAAGGTGAATTTTTGGCAGTGGTAGGTCACAACGGTTCAGGGAAATCCACCCTTGCCAAGCACTTCAATTCTCTATATCTTCCAACTACCGGCGATGTCATCGTTGACGGCATGAATACCAAAGAGGATGAGCATTTGTTCGACATCCGGAAAAAAGTCGGCCTGGTTCTCCAGAATCCTGACAATCAGATTGTGGCTGGCATCGTCGAAGAGGATGTGGCATTCGGGTGTGAAAATCTTGGGATTCCCCCAAGGGAAATCCGGAAGAGAGTCGATGAAGCACTGAAATCCGTGGATATGTATGAATACAGAAAGCATTCTCCGGATAAGCTGTCCGGCGGTCAGAAGCAGCGCGTGGCCATTGCCGGCATTATCGCCATGCAGCCGGAATGTATTGTTCTGGACGAACCCACCGCCATGCTGGATCCTCAGGGACGTGACGAGGTGATTGCGACAATCCGCAAGCTCAACCGGGAAAACGGAATTACCATGATTCTCATCACCCATTATATGGAAGAGGCAATCCTTGCAGACAGGGTTGTCATTGTGGATGACGGCAAAATCCTGTCAGAAGGAAAACCAAAAGAGGTTTTTGCTAATGTGGAATTGCTGAAACAGCATAGTCTGGACGTTCCCCAGGCCACTGAGCTGAATTATAAGCTGAAGGGCTGCGGGTTTGAAATGCCGGACTGCGTATTGAATGAAGAAGAATGCGTGGCAGCCATTATGAAGCTGCTTCGTCCTTTCCAATGAGACAAGGAGCCGCAATATGTCTGTAATTGAAGTAGAAAATATCAGGCTGGTTTACAGCAAGGGCACTTCTTTTGAGAAAACTGCCCTGCAGGATGTCAGCTTTTCCATAGAATCGGGGGAATTTGTTGGTATCATCGGCCATACAGGTTCCGGCAAATCTACCTTAGTACAGCTCCTTAATGGGCTGCTTCGCCCGACAGCCGGAAAAGTCCTGCTGAACGGCAAGGATATCTGGGAGGAACCTAAAAAAATCAGAGAGGTCCGCTTTCAGGTGGGCATGGTTTTTCAGTATCCCGAATACCAGCTCTTTGATGAGACGGTTTTTCAGGATATTTCCTTCGGCCCGAAAAACATGGGTCTTTCTCAGGATGAAATCGAAAAAAGGGTCCGGCAGGCAGCCGAATTTGTGGGTCTCAAAGAGGATCTGCTGCCCAAATCTCCCTTTGATCTGTCCGGCGGCGAAAAACGTCGGGCAGCCATCGCAGGCGTCATTGCCATGGATCCCGATGTGCTGATTCTGGACGAGCCAACAGCAGGATTGGATCCTCATGGGCGCGATGTTCTGCTGTCTCAGATCAAAAGCTATCATGCAGTACGGAAAAACACCGTTCTGCTGGTGTCCCACAGTATGGAAGACGTAGCCAGGATGGCAGACCGGATTCTGGTAATGAACCAGGGCAGAATGGTGATGCTGGAAGACACGGGAACGGTTTTTTCCCGTGGTGAGGAGTTGGAAAAAATCGGTCTGAGGGTGCCCCAGATCACCAAAATCATGCAGCTGCTGCGCAGCAAAGGAATTCCGGTGAATCCGGGAATTTTGACCGTTGAACAGGCCTTTAATGAAATAGTGGCACTGGCACGGTAGGCTCTACAGAAGGGAGAGGAAGCAATGGTAAGAGATGTTACCCTCGGTCAGTATCTGCCGGGACGTTCCATCATTCACCGGCTGGATGCGCGAAGTAAGATCGTGCTGCTGCTGGCTTTTATCGTATTTATCTTTGCGGCAAATAATTATATGGCGCTGATGCTGATTACCATGGCTTCTTTATTGGTGGTGCTGACCACCAGAATCCGTTTTACACTATATCTGAAAAGTATGAAGGTCATCCTGATCGTTGTGCTGTTTACCGGTATTCTCAATCTGTTCTACGGAAACGGCGCTGTCCTCTGGGAATGGCAATTTCTGAAAATTACGGAGGGCGGCGTGAATAACGCTGTTTTTGTGACAATCCGTATCGCAGCGCTGATGCTGATCAGCTCTGTACTGACCTTTACAACGTCTCCCAGCGATCTGACAGACGCCATAGAAAAGCTGCTGTCCCCGTTGAAGCTATTTCATGTCAAGGTACATGAAATAGCTATGATGATGACCATCGCTCTGCGTTTTATTCCTGTTCTGTTGGATGAAACGGACAAAATTATGAATGCCCAGAAGGCGAGAGGCGCCGATATGGAAAGCGGCGGAATCATGAAACGCCTCAAAGCGCTGATTCCTGTTCTGATCCCGTTGTTTGTTTCCTCCTTCCGGAGGGCAAACGATCTGGCTATGGCCATGGAATGCCGCTGCTATAACGGCGGCAAAGGACGTACCAGAATGAAGGTGCTTCGTTTCGGATGGCGTGACTTCTGGGCGCTGTTCTTTGCACTGATCATCTTTGCGGGCGTAATTCTGTGCAACATCGTTTTCCCGGCGACTGTCCGCTAATTCTTACGAAACCGGAGTTATTATGAGAAATCTGCTTCTTACCCTGATGTATGACGGCAAACGGTATCACGGCTGGCAGGTACAGAACAATGCGGCTTCTGTACAGGCTCAGTTTCAACAGGCTCTTCATCAAGTCATTGGATCGTCCCCTGATGTGAAGGGATGCAGTCGTACGGACGCCGGCGTCCATGCCAATATGTATTGTGTCAGCTTCCGGACGGACCACACCATTCCAGCCGATCGTCTTGTACCGGCACTGAATCGTTTTCTTCCGAAGGACATTGCTGTAACCAACGCTGTGGAGGTAGGGGAGGATTTTCATGCCCGCTATTCCTGCACCGGAAAGGAATACCATTATCTGATTCTTAACGCACTGGTGCGTAATCCGTTTCTGGATGGCTATGTGCTGCATTACTGGCACCCATTGGACGATCAGTTAATGAATGAAGCGGCAGCCCATTTTATCGGAACTCATGATTTTACCTCCTTTTGTACGGTGGATCCGCATCGGAAAAAAGGAGATTTTCACCGGACTGTCAGCCGCTGCTCCGTGACACGGGAGGGAGATCTGGTAACGGTAACGGTAGCCGCCGACGGCTTTTTATATAATATGGTACGAATTATTGTCGGAACATTGCTTTATACCGCCCAGGGGAAAATTCCTCCGTCCCGGATCCCCGCTATTATAGAAGCCTGTGACCGCTCTCAGGCAGGCCCCACAGCTCCGCCGGAGGGATTGTACCTTCATCGGGTTTTTTATCCCAAAAACGTCGGACTTACCGATAGCAACGCTGTGAATCTTCGGAAGGATATGAACCGATCATGAAAAAAAACAAAGGAAAATACCAGAAAGAAGAAAAAAAGACCGGTAAAATGACTGAAAAGCGAAAATATATGAGCTATGAGGATGCTCCCCTGGAGGATTATCCTGATGACGAGCCGGCGCCGGCCAATCTGACAAAACGGTTTCTGAAAATGTTTCTGATTCTGTTCCTGTCAGTCGTGGCTGTTATGGCTGTGCTGAACATCGAAAAGCTGACACCGGATAATATTGCCCATTGGTTTCAATATGAACTGCTGGGAAAGGCGGAGGGGGACGGATATCCCACCAAGTTTTCCGGTTCAGTGATCAACGACGGAAATTTTGATCTGGTTGGCGGTGTTCCTGCCTACTGCAGTGACTCCAGTATTGCCGTACTCAACACCAATGCCGGTATTTATCATGAGGATCAGCATTCCTATGCGGATCCTGTACTCAGCACCAACGGCAATTACGGTATCGTCTGCAATGTGGATGCTACCGGCTTTACCTTATTCAAAAAGGAATCCGTACTGAAAACCGATTCTGTCAGTCAAAAGATTTTTGCAGCTGATGTTTCCTCAAACGGAATCTACGCTCTTCTGACCAAAAGTGATGACTATCTTGCCTGTCTGACGGTGTATCGAAGTGATCATCTGGAAAAATACAAGTATTATTTTGCCGATTATTACATGAATACCCTGTCTGTCAATCAGAATGGCACCAGAGCGATTCTCACAGGCATTTCCGCAAGAAACGGCGGCATTACCTCTGTGATCTATGTTCTTGATTTTTCCCAGAATAATTATCTCCAGAAATATGAGGTGGAGGATACCTTTATCTATGCTGTCAGTTATCTGGATAACGGCAACGCATTCTGTGTAGGAAATAATCAGTCCTTTTTCATTGATATCAATAGCGGTACCAAGACAGACATTTCCTATAACGGACGAACCCTCACCAATTTTGTACTGCGCCGGAGCCATGGGATGCTACTGTCCCTGTCGGATAATCCCGATGGACGGAAATGTGATCTGTTGGCTTATGATCTGGGCGGGAATCAGTCCTGCGCAGCCAGTACCGGTCAGCAGGTTCTCTCTCTGGATCTGAGAGATGATCGCTTTGCGATTCTCTCCTCTGATAAAATCACGGTTTATGACCGGGACGGCAATGTCAGGGCCACGGCTGAGGTGTCGACAGACGCCAGAAAAATCGTTTGCTGTGACTACCAGACCTATTATGTCCTGAGAAAAAGCGGCATAGACAGGGTCAGGGCTGAATAATCCGGGATAGGGCCTGAAAGCGGATAATGAAAAAAATTGGAGTAATTTCAAAAAAGACGTAAAAAGAACGAAAGAAAATTCAAAAAACTATTGACAAACAATGTTCTGATTAGTATAATAAACTATGGTTTTTTGAAAATGCTCCGGCGAGGTGGTTCAGATGATTCTTGATTTGAAAAAAATATTTCTGGTCGAGAATGAAAGAATCAATCTCTGTGCGGAAATTGATCTGTCAGACGTGGATACAGGAACAGCCCGGATTACCGGACCTGTGGCCGCCGAAATAGAAGCGGTCAACCATGCTGGTTTTGTAGAATTTACGGCATCGGTACAGCTTCCGTGTCAGTTTGATTGTGATCGTTGCGCCAGATCCGTCAACCGGACATTCAATTATCAATTCCGTCATATTCTCGTTCTGCAGCTTTCCGAAGAAAGCGGCGACGACTATATTGAAGCACCGGACTACAAGCTCGATACAGACGCTCTTCTTAGAGATGATATCCTCCTGGAGCTTCCGTCAAAGTTCCTGTGTCAGGAGTCCTGTAAAGGGTTGTGTCCAAGGTGTGGAAAAAATCTGAATGACGGCTCCTGTTCCTGCACCAAGCAGGAGGCGGATCCGAGACTGGCAGCGCTCAGGCAGCTGCTGTCAGAGGGATGATTGTTTAGTTTTTATTTCAAGGAGGTCAATGACAATGGCAGTACCCAAGAGAAAAACTTCTAAAGCAAGAAGAGACAAGAGACGTTCCGCTGTATGGAAGCTGGAAGCTCCCGCTCTTACCAAGTGCCCCAACTGCGGTGAATACAAGCTGGCTCACAGAGCTTGCTCCAACTGCGGTATGTACAACGGCAGACAAGTTATTGCAACAGAGGCTTAATTCGGCCTTCTAAGATTTCATACGAAAACAGAGAAGGAGCAATCCTTCTCTTTTGTTTTGTATTGCAAACCAGATCCAAAGGAGGCGTCAGCTATGTCAAAGCCGGTTATTGCAATCGTCGGCAGACCGAATGTGGGAAAATCAACCCTTTTCAATAAACTTGTGGGACAGCGGATTGCCATTGTCAATGATACCCCGGGTGTTACCAGAGACAGAATTTTTGGCGAATGTGAGTGGAGAGGCCGTAAGCTGACCCTCGTGGACACCGGCGGCATCGAACCCTATTCAGACGATATTATTCTTCAACAAATGCGCAGACAGGCACAGCTTGCCATCGATGCCGCAGATGTGATTGTTTTGGTT
This sequence comes from uncultured Ruminococcus sp., assembly GCA_902772955.1. GTDB lineage: Bacteria > Bacillota > Clostridia > Oscillospirales > Acutalibacteraceae > UBA1213. The sequence continues at coordinate 6,328 of CACYCV010000047.1, read as the reverse complement.
ACCGATCTGACCAGCGGCGTGGTTGCCACCGATCAGGAGGTTGCCCAGATGCTTCAGAAAAGCAATCGTCCTGTGGTACTCTGTGTCAACAAATGTGACAGAGTCGGAGAACCGGATCTGGCATTTTATGAATTCTATCATCTGGGATTAGGTGAACCGATACAGGTTTCCTCCGTTCATGGTCACGGAACTGGTGATCTTCTCGACGCAGTTCTGGAATATCTGCCGGAGCAGCAAGAAATCGAGAAGGAGGACGAAATCATTCGTGTCGCTATTATCGGTCGCCCGAATGCAGGAAAATCCTCTCTCGTCAATCAGATTACAGGAGAAGAACGCTGCATTGTGTCCAGCATGGCAGGAACTACAAGAGACAGCATTGATACGGATATCAGGAATTCCTTCGGACATTTCCGTCTGACAGATACTGCGGGAATCCGCCGCAGCAGCCGTATTGAGGATGACATTGAAAAATACAGCATTCTGCGGGCAAAAATGGCTATTGAACGCAGCGATGTATGTCTGATTATGATTGACGCTACCGTCGGCTTTGCCGAACAGGATTCCAAGATTGCCGGTCTTGCCCACGAATCCGGAAAAGCCTGTGTGATTGTCGTCAATAAATGGGATGCGATCCAGAAAAACGATAAAACCATGAATGAGTTTCGAAAGAAACTGGAACAGGATTTTTCGTTTATGTCCTATGCACCCATGGTCTTTATTTCCGCCAAAACCGGTCAGCGGATTGACCGGCTCTTTGAGCTGATTGTGACGGTTGTCAATTCGTCAGCTATACGGATTTCCACGGGAATGCTGAACGATTTGCTCAGCGAAGCCGTTGCAAGGGTTCAGCCGCCGACCGACAAGGGAAGAAGGCTTAAAATCCTCTATATGACCCAGTCCGGCGTCAAGCCGCCGACTTTTGTCTGCTTTGTGAATTCCGCAGAGCTGTTTCACTTTTCTTATCAGCGCTATCTGGAAAACCGTATCCGGGAAACCTTTGGAATGCAGGGAACTCCCATCCGCTTTGTGATCCGCGAACGCGGTGACAAAAAGCAATAATTGATACATTCCCTTGGATATCTATCGAAAAGAAATAAGAGGTGTTTGCTATTGGAAGAAATATCCACATTTTTTTCAACCTATTGGCTGCAGGCAATTGTTGCCGTTATTGTTTCATATCTTGTCAGCAGTATCAATACCTCCATTATTGTCACTAAAATCGTCCTTCATCAGGATATCCGCACCATGGGCAGCGGAAACGCCGGTTTTACCAATGTCATGCGCTGCGTAGGAAAGATTCCTGCATGGATCACATTTGTTGGTGATTTTCTGAAAGGCGTCATCGCGGTCGGGCTGGCCCTTTGTCTGATGATCAGTGCAGAGGGAAGACAGTCAGACGTCTGGCGAGCCTATCTGATGTATCTGGCGGGCTTATTTGCAGTGGTTGGTCATTCCTTTCCCATCTATTATAAATTCAAGGGGGGAAAGGGTGTTGTTACCTCCTTTGCTGTTATGGCAATGACTGACTGGCGTGCCCTGCTTTGTGTACTGATTATCTTTGCTGTTTTCTTCCTGATTTCCAGGATTGTTTCTCTTTCCTCTATTTCAGTTTTTGCATTGTTTGGGTTTATCACTCTTTTCTGGCGTCTCATGGATTATTACAATGTGACCAATGCGTTTTCACCGCTGCCGGATCCATCCTTATCGGTGGTGATATTTTCCACGGTCAGCGCATTTATGATCGGCTTGCTGGTGATTGTCCGCCATAAGGATAATATCAAACGGTTAATCAACGGTACGGAAAAGAAAATCAAAGCAAAAAAATAAAAGGTTGGCATCCATAGTAAGGAAATTCTTTCCGGAAACTGTGGGTGCCTTTTTTGGATATAAATGCCTGGGCACATCCGATGGCCCCCGCAGCTTTTGAAGCTGATCAAAAAGAACCGCTCCAGAGCGCTCCGTAAGGAGCGTGAGGAGCGGAAGCCGCGGCAGTAAAGTCAGACACGGCAAAACCGAGCAGAACGGAGTGGAACGCACCGCGAATCGTCCTGTGCGGTCACACACCGCCGGTGAAGTTAGTGTAAAATAATTCTGGGGAAAATGTCCGGTCTGCACGTTCGGTGTACGCAGGGGGCTTTCCGATCGCCCCCTGCACCCCTTCGGTGAAATCTATAAGGGAAGATAATATCGAAGGGAAGACTTAGCAAAGCGTCCTTCCGGTCAGAATGTACCTGCCCCAAAGCGGCGCGTAAGCGCCGTGTGGGACGGAAGCCGCGATGGTAAAGTCGGACACGGCATAGCCGAGCGGAACGGAGTGGAGCGCTGCCGCGAACACGTCCAGCGGGGTCACCCGCCGCACGGTGAAAATAATGCTTGTAGTCATGCAAAAAATGTGGTATAGTATAGAGGAAAAAAGGATTGTCGAAAAAGGGTGATATTGTGAGTATTTGGATTGATTGCGGTATTCTGGCGTTGGTGCTGTTGTTTGGTTTTTCCGGATATAAACGAGGAATTGTATATATGGGTATCAATGCCGGCGGGACGATTGTGGCAATGCTGGCATCTTCCTTTATTGCCTCCGGACTGGGACAGCTGGTCTATAATATGATCTGCAAGCAAAGCATCATCAATGGACTGTCTGACGCAACACAGGGAATTTCTATGTCCGATCCGATTCAGGCTGCCAAGGATACTATGGGTGCCGTTTCCAATTTTACTCAGAACGTCTTTTCTATGATGGGCATCACACAGGAAAGTCTTGCAACTCACCTGAAAACCTCTCCGGTGGATATCGCCAACACCGTTGAAGAAATGATCCGCCCTACAGCGATTAAAATGGTATCGGCTATTCTGGCAGTGGTTCTTTTCCTGATTTTCTCCATTATTGTCGCCTTTCTGGCCAATAAGTTTTCCAAGGATATTGACAGAACCAAGCTGGGGGTTCCCAATAAGGTTCTTGGCATGACAGTTGGGGTAATAGAAGCTGTTTTTATCACCATGATGGTTTCTCTGATCGTCTATTTCACTATGATGTTGGTTTCTTCAACGGGATATGAGTCTCTCACGAATACGGTAGATCATACTGTATTTTGCAAGATAATTACCAAGATCAATTTCCCCAATAAGATCATTTCCTGGCTATCCTTGATGTAAGCCTGCGTTTTGGTGATGTGTGTATGACCTGATGGGAAGGAGCGTGACAAACACATGAAGCAATTCCTCAAACAGAATATCAACATTCCCAATACCCTGACAGCTCTTCGCCTCGTCATTATCCCGCCGATGATATATTTTTTGCTTGGACAGGAGTATGTGAAAGCAGGACTGATGCTGCTGATTTCCGCTCTGAGCGATATGCTGGATGGATTGATTGCCCGGAAGCTTCATCAGATTACTGATCTGGGTAAGATTCTTGATCCTATTGCCGATAAGATGACCCTGATGGCAGTCGTGGTGTGTGTCAATGTTTTATATCCCCATATCACGCCCTTCGTGCTGGCGCTGTTTCTGAAGGAATTACTGATGCTCAGCGGAGGAGCCTTTCTGCTGAAAATAAAGCTTCGTCCTCCCGCCGCCAAATGGTACGGTAAAATATCCACCATCATTTTCTATACCTCCATTATTACGATGATTCTCCTGAAAGCTGTCTGGGGAATTATGAACGGTATCCTGACCATTGTTATGCTGACCCTGACAACCGCGTCCATGCTTTTTTCATTGTGTATGTACACATTGTTATTCCTGAAAATGGTCAGAGAAAGAGAAAAAATCATTCAACAAAACCAGGAACTTTTGGATGTGCCTGAAGAAAATCAGGATGTGACTGCATAAAGTTGTCAGAATCGGTGGACATTTTTATTATTCTATGGTATGATATTCAAAATAATGTGACAGGCATTATTGACTTCACCGTTGCAAATGAAGAAGGATAAGGAAGGAGCAAATGCAAATGATGCTTTGCAGTAAATGTAATAAAAGACCTGCCGTTGTTTTCGTGTCTAACTCAACGGATTCCTCAGATTCTGTTGGCTACTGTCTGAGCTGTGCCAAGGAAATCGGGATTAAGCCGGTAACAGATATTATGGAAAAAATGGGCATTTCGGAGGAAGATCTTGACATGATGCAGGATCAGATGGGACAGCTGATGGAAACCGGTATGATTCCGGAGGATATGAACGAGCTGGCCGAAATGTCCGGGGACGAGGAGTCGGAAGAGGGCGCTGACGATAACGACGATTTCAGCCGGGGAGGAGCCCCTGCTTTTCCGCCGTTTTTCAAAAACCTGTTTTCCGGAGGCCAGAAATCCAAATCCGAGAAGGAAGAAAAAAATAAGAAGGATGACAAAAATTCCCGTAAACGGAAGCGGAAGCATCTTGAGGCCTATTGTACCGATCTGACCCAGAAAGCAAGAGACGGCAAGATGGATCGGATTGTGGGCAGAGAAAAAGAGCTGGATCGTGTCATTCAGATTCTTTCCCGCAGAACCAAAAACAATCCCTGTCTTATCGGTGAACCGGGTGTCGGTAAAACGGCTATTGCAGAAGGTCTGGCGCAGAGAATTGCTGCCGGTACGGTTCCGCTGCGGCTGCAGAAGAAAGAAATTCATCTGCTGGATCTGACCGCATTGGTTGCCGGTACTCAGTTCCGCGGACAGTTCGAGAGCCGTATCAAGGGACTGATTGAAGAGGTCAAGGCTGACGGAAATGTCATTCTGTTTATTGATGAGGTTCACAGTCTGGTTGGTGCCGGAGATGCCGAGGGCTCTATGAATGCAGCCAATATTATGAAACCGGCATTATCCAGAGGTGAAATTCAGATTATCGGTGCCACTACCTTCAATGAATACAGAAAATATATTGAAAAGGATGCCGCCCTGGAGAGACGGTTCCAGCCGGTAACGGTGGCAGAGCCTTCTATCAGCGAAACCATCGAGGTGATTATGGGTGTCAAGTCCTATTATGAGGATTATCACCGTGTCATCATGTCTGAAGATATTGTCAGAAAAACCGTGGTTCTTTCCGAACGCTATATCACAGATCGGTTCCTGCCGGATAAAGCGATTGACCTGCTGGATGAATCCTGTACACACGCAGCCCTGAGAAATAAAGAGCTGGAGCAGTACGACAGAGATCACGCCAAATTGGAGGATCTGAAATCCCAGGAGGAGGCTCTGACAACAGAAACGGAAATTGACTATGAAAAACTGGCCACTGTCCGTTATGATATTGCCAAGCTGGAAAAGGCCATCAGAGAGACCGACGAGAGCAAGCTGAAAGCATCCGTGACGGAGGAGGATATCGCCCATGTGATTGAACTGTGGACAGGCATCCCTGCTTCCAAGGTTCAGGAGAATGAGCTTAATAAACTGGCCGATCTGGAAAGCAAGCTTCGATCAAAGGTTATCGGGCAGGATGAGGCTGTCAAGGCACTGGCTGCTGCCGTCAAGCGCAGCAGGGTGCAGATCAGTCCCCGCCGCAGACCTGCTTCCTTTATCTTTGTCGGACCGACCGGTGTGGGGAAGACAGAGCTGGTCAAGGTTTTGTCGGAGGAGCTGTTCAATACCCCGGAAACCCTGATACGTCTGGATATGTCGGAATTTATGGAAAAGCATTCGGTTTCCAAAATCATCGGCTCCCCTCCCGGCTATGTAGGCTATGAAGAAGCCGGACAGGTTACAGAAAAGGTCAGACGGCGTCCATATTCAGTGCTGCTGTTTGATGAAATCGAAAAAGCCCACCCTGATGTATTGAATATTCTTTTACAGATTCTGGACGAGGGTGTTCTGACTGATGCCCAGGGAAGAAAGGTCAATTTCAGCAATACCGTTATTGTGATGACTTCCAATGCGGGCAGCGAACGTAAGGAAAATGCTCTTGGCTTTGCCAAAACAGAAGCTGAAGCCACCGCTGAAAAGGTTCGTGCAGCCTTGTCTGAATTCCTTCGCCCTGAATTCCTCAGCCGACTGGATGAAATCATTATTTTCAAACTTCTCTCTGAGGAAGATTTCACTGCCATTGCGGCTTTGATGCTGAAAGAATATGTGGAATCCCTGAACGAAAAGGGCATTCGCTTGACCTTCGATGAAAATGCTCAGAAGTGTCTTGCCAAAAAAGCCTATGGCGGCAAAAGCGGCGCAAGAGACCTGAGAAACCTGATCCGTAAGGAAGTCGAGGATCGGATTGCCTCTGCAATCGTAGAAAGCAGAACAGGCACACTGTCTGCGATTCATCTGACTGCAGAACAGAATGAAATCAAAATGGATATTTTCGGATAATCTAAAATCCGGCAGAAGGATTGATTGAATTCCATCTGCCGGATTTAAAATTTT
>CACYCV010000046.1 GCA_902772955.1 uncultured Ruminococcus sp. | reverse complement strand
GGGTTATCCCCCGAACCCCTTTCCAAAAAAACTTGTGTTTTTTCGATCAAAGAACAACAGAAAAAAGGGTATATTTTAAAAATTGATTTCCCTGTTCACGAACCAAACCACAGAAATAATTTACGCAGAAATATTTTTTCCCGTTGAATCTCGGCAGTGACACAGTCCCTGCACCCGATGTCCGAATGCAAGAAGGAATAAAGAGTCTTTGCAAACAGTATAGATGACACAGAAGGTCATTCCAACGGGCAGAGCGCCCGGAATATCGGGAGGATTTATGAAAAAAAGACTGTTTATCCTTCTAGCTGCTATCGGCATGATGGCACTGCTGCCCTTTTTTTCGGTCACAGGAAGCTCCGACTCCACCGGATCACCGACGGATTCTTCATCGGAAACGGAAAGGGAGCCACAAATTTCCGGAACTACCGACGGGAAATTCCGGATTCTGGATACCAGCAGCGGGAAAATTATCACGGTTTCCGACAAGGAATTCTGCGTGGGAGCATTGGCCTACGAAATGCCGCCCGGCTATGAAGAGGAGGCTTTGAAAGCCCAGTGTGTGGCGTGTTATACCCATTTTTGCCGTCTGCGCCGTCAGAAGCGCAGCGAAGCCGGGGAATCATGGCAGGGAGAGGATTTTCAGGCAGATTTATCCACTGGACAATACTATCTGAACAATGAATGCTTGCAAAAACGATGGGGCAGCCAATACAACGAGCTGAGGAAAAAAATGGAAAAGGTGGTGGAGGATTGCTTCGGACTGGTATTGATGGATGACAACGGCGAATTGCTGGACGTAGGTTATTTTGCCATTTCCTCCGGCAAAACAGAAGCAGCGGCCGATATTTTCGGCTTTGACAGTCCTCATTTGCAGGCGGTAATCAGTCCCTTTGACAAAAGCGCGCCGGATGCCTGCACAGTTGTCCGGCTTTCTTCTGAAGAATTCAAAAATAAGCTGTCTGAACGCTTTCCGGACCTGTCGTTGGAAGCTCCCCCCTCGACATGGATCGGAGATTGTCAGAGAACAGCATCAGGCAGCGTCATTACCATTGATATTGGCGAACAAACAATCTCAGGCCCTGCTGTCAGAGAATGCTTTGATCTGCGAAGTGCCAATTTTGAACTGAGTATACAAAAGGAACAGTTCTGCTTCCGGGTTTATGGCTACGGCCACGGAGTCGGTCTGAGTCAATACGGCGCCAACGGGATGGCCATGCAGGGCGCCGATTTCCGGGAAATTCTGGATCACTATTACAGTCAGGCTCCCATCGTTTCCCTGGAGTCATAAAAGCGACTTCCCGGACGGTTCCATTCTGAATCCCAGATTCTGTTCCGTACAGCATTTTCCCCATGACGGTATCAAAAAGCGAGCAAAAAAGACACATTCCATATTGCGGAATGTGTCTTTGATGAATCAAATTATCTTCTGTGAGCCTTCTTGGCTGCCGCACCCTTCTTCTTGAGTCCGATCATGAAAATGGTAGCCAGCAGCAAAGCTACTGTCAGAACTGCGCCCATGGCAATGGCAATCTTAATCATATTGTGATTTCCGGTGTTTCTGGTCACCACAATTTCTGCCCCAGGAGTTGTAACACCGGCCAGTGCATTGTCAGAAATGGTAGCCGTCTTGAGAATGATCTGCTCGCCTGCGTGGGTTTTTTCTCTCTGAGATTCCGTTTTCAGAACCTCCTGGGTCTTTTCATCGGCATAACCGGTGATCTCCAGGTCAAAATCCTTCTGGAAGCTCTCCACTGCAGAAACAACAGCCTTGTTATAAACGCCGGAGGTCTTGTCGTCATAGTATTTCAGAGAAGCCAGTCTGGACTGAAGCTGTGCAACATCTTCGCCGGAATAGCCGTATTTCATGGTGTTGTAATCGGGAGACTGGACGGCTTCATCAGAATAGAATACCTCTAATTCCTCTGCCGTCAGCTTGTCGGCCTCTTCCAGACCGGCTGCTACCTGATAGCGATGAACCGCTTCCAGGGTAGCATCGTCAAACTTTTCGCTGATAACGCCGGAGTAATATCTCAGCTCTACCAGACGCTTCTGAAGGTTCAGTACTCTGGCACCGCCTTCTCCGTAGCACACACTGCCGGCATTGGGGTTAACCTTGGCTTTGCTGCTGAACAGACGAAGCTGGGTTTCGGAATCCGCATTGCCGGTAACCTCCAGCTCATTGTTCTGCTGGAACTGCTTTACGGCACTGGCAGTCAGATCACCGTAGAAACCGGTAATATCGTCATAGTAATATTTCAGCTCGGTCAGTCTTTCCTGCAGGGCAGTAACCTGATAGGAATCGCCGTCATCAAAAGCACCCTTCTCCAGAAGGTTGAAGTTTGCTACTGCCTTATCAGACTTGAGAACCTTATAGGTCTTGCTGGTAACAATACCGGTTACCTCAAGATCGTTCAGGTTCTGGAACATCATAACGGCATCTGTGGTATCTCCGCCGAAGTAGCCGGTAGCTTTCTGCTTCAGGTAGCCCAGCTCATACAGTCTGGTCTGAATAGCGGTAACGGTCTTGCTTTCCTCATCATCCTCAAATTCATACTGGGCAATGACCATATTTTCCTGGCGCTTCTTTTCTTCTTCCTGACGCTTCTTTTCTTCCTCAGCGCGTTTCTTGGCTTCTTCTTCCTGGCGCTTCTTTTCCTCTTCCTGGCGCTTCTTTTCTTCTTCCTGCTGACGCTTCAGCTCTTCCTGGCGTTTCAGTTCTTCCTGACGCTGTCTTTCTTCCTCTTCCTGCTGACGCTTCAGTTCTTCCTGGCGCTGTCTTTCTTCCTCTTCCTGCTGACGCTTCAGTTCTTCCTGGCGCTGTCTTTCTTCTTCCTCCTGCTGACGCTTCAGCGCTTCCTGACGTTGCTGTTCTTCATCGTCATCATCGTCATCATTGTTCTGCTGATAGTAGCTGGGAGTAGCTGCGGTAGAGTAGTCAGTTGCATAGTATGCATCCGCGGGCGGTGCAATATTGGAAACGCCTGCTGCATCAAAGTAGTATGTAACACCGTCAATGGTTCTGGAAGTATTGGTAATATACTGTCCGTTTTCATACAGGAAGGAATCGCCGTCCAGAAGTACCCAACCGTTCTGAGGATAGGATACGCCATAAACCTTGAACCATTCCACCCAGCCCTTGGAATATACGTTATGATAAACCACACCGGACCAGGAGTCTCTGGCGTCAACTGCCATTCCGGAACCGATGTAAACACCTACATGACCGGGATGATGAAGACCCAAACCGTGAATATTCGGAACGCCGTTGCTGACATACCCCCACTCAGAAGAGGAAGCCAGCATATCCACACGGATGCCGCCGACACCGTTATAGGAGGCAATCAGACCGGAGCAGTCAACCGCACCATAGGAGGTGCCGCCCCATACATAGCTCCAACCCTCTCTGTAGGCTCTCAACGCATGAGCAGCCAGTCCCACATTGGTGGAGGTTTCTGCTGATGCAACCGGTGCACCGGTCATTAACATACAAACTGCAATCATCGCAGAAAGGATGATGGCAAGCGACTGTTTAACCAACTTTTTCGTCATTTTCCTGATGACTCCTTTCAGACACACATTGATCAAATCGGACAAATCCTTCATTACAATCAGATGATATCTTTAACAAAACTTTAACGTATTAATCGATTTGGTGTCAATCTTGTAATAATTTCCTTAATAATACCATGTATATTACCAAAAATCAAGTCTTTTTCTTGTGAAAGATGAAAAAAGCCAAACTTTCAGCATATTGCACAAAAGCAAAAAAAAATCGGAAAGATGTTCTCATGGAGAAAAAGAGCATGAACAGAAATAACAATTGCACTGTTTTGAAAATTATGATATGATATAGAATTGATAAACCATAGCTAATCTACATTCAATTTTTTCGGGCGTCTGTCGTTCCGAAACGGTTATTTGGAGTGTGATCATCAATGCAGAAAAAGCGCATCGCCGTTATATTCGGTGGAAAGTCCTCCGAGCATGAGGTTTCAAGGGTTTCCGCCTCTTATGTTATCAGCGTCATTCCCCGTGATCGCTACGAGGTTGTCACCATCGGCATCACCAAAGAGGGAAAATGGTTCCTGTATGAAGGAGAAACCAGCCGCATTGCCGATGGAAGCTGGGAAAACGACAGCCGCAACCGCACCGCCTTTATAGCCCCGGCACCCTCTGTGTCAGGTATGGTAGTCATCAACTCCTCCGGTGCCGAGATTATTCCCCTGGATGTGATCTTTCCGGTGCTTCACGGCAAGAACGGCGAAGACGGCACCATTCAGGGGTTGTTTGAGCTTTCCGGAATTCCCTATGTAGGCTGCGGTGTACTGGCATCCGCTGCCTGTATGGACAAGGCCGTCACTAATATAATGTTAGAAAAATTCGGAATCGATCAGGCCGCCTTTGCCTGGTTCTACTCCTACGAGTATGAAAGGGATCCGGAAGCCGTGATTGCCCGTATCGAATCGGATCTGAAAAGCTACCCTGTATTCGTCAAGCCCGCCAACGCCGGTTCCTCGGTAGGCGTCAGCAAAGCCCATAATCGGGAAGAGCTGATCCGCGCCATTGAAATCGCCGCCAAAGAGGACAGCAAAATCGTGGTGGAAGAAAATATCATCGGCCATGAGGTAGAATGTGCCGTTCTTGGCAACCAGGAGCCTTTCGCCTCCGTACCCGGCCAGATTTCCCCCGCCAGTGAATTCTATGACTACGAGGCAAAATACCACAACGCCGCCTCGGAGCTCTTTATTCCCGCAAAAATCAGTGAAGCCCTGCAGGAGCAGGTCAGACAGACCGCCATCAAGGCTTACCGGCTCATCGGCTGCACAGGTCTTTCCCGGGTGGATTTCTTTGTCACAGACGACGGCAGGGTCCTGCTGAATGAAATCAATACCCTGCCCGGTTTTACCTCCATCAGTATGTATCCCAAGCTGATGGCCGCCTGCGGTCTGGAAGGAGAAAAGCTGATCGAGGCACTGATCAAATCTGCATTTGAAAGGGTCGGTAAGGATGTCTGAAAATGCCATCGGAATATTTGATTCCGGTCTGGGAGGGTTAACCGCCGTCAAGGAGCTGATCAAGGTACTTCCCCATGAAAACATCGTCTACTTCGGAGACACAGCAAGAGTCCCCTACGGCAACAAAAGCAAAAAAACCATCATCCGCTATGCCCAGCAAGATGCTTCTTTTCTGCTTTCCAAGGGAGTCAAGATGATTATTGCCGCCTGCGGTACTGTCAGCTCTGTGGCTGTCAATCTCAGAAACGAGCTGCCTGTTCCCTACACCGGTGTGGTGCTGCCCACCGCCAGAGCGGCTGTCAATGCCACCAGGATCGGACGCATCGGCGTTATCGGCACCTCTGCCACTGTCAACAGCGGCTCCTACAAAAACGAGATCCTGCGGCTCAATCCTGAACTGACCGTATTTCAGCAGGACTGTCCCCTGTTTGTTTCTCTGGTCGAAAACAGCTTTATTTCTCCGGAGGATCCGATTGTCCGGCTGACCGTGGAGCGATACCTGGCTCCCATGAAGCAGGAGGGAATTGATACTTTGATTCTTGGCTGCACCCATTTCCCCATTATTGCCAGGGCAATTGCCGACTATCTGGGAGATCAGGTTACCCTGATTGATTCCGGCAGAGAAACCGCCCTCTATGCCGCTGCCCTGCTCCAGGCGGATAAGCTGCTGAATAACAGCACAGAAGCCGGCCAGTGCCGGTACTATGTCAGCGATACCGTAGAGGATTTCCGCCGCACCGCAGAAATTTTTCTCGGCACCACGGTAGGCAGTGTCGTTTCCCATATCAATCCTGAACAGGCAATGGTACATTGAACCTGCCGCTTACTCCCGAAGGAAAGGAACCACATCATGGAAGAAAACTATATTCTGTCGGTCACCGGCCGCCAGACCGTGGAGGACCATTCCGATGACATTGAGCTGAAAACAATGGCATCCTATGTCACCAAAAACGGCAGCCGTTATATCACCTATAAAGAATACGACACGCAGAATCCCGACAAAAAATACCGCACCACCGTCAAGGTTGACCCGGACGGTATCGTTTCCGTCATGAAGGGCGGCTCGGAGCGTCATAATCTGATCCTTGAAAAAGGTGTCCGCCATAAATGTGAATATGTCACCAGCTTCGGCATCATCTCCCTGGGTGTCTATACCGAAAGTGTCAGCATTCAGTTGGATGACCACGGAGGCGAGGTTTCTGTCAGATACTGCATTGACGTACAGTCAGAGCTTGCCAGCAAAAACGAACTGTATTTAAAAATTGAGGAGGCCAGCAAAGATGTCAACGGCTAATACTACCGTCCAGAGTCTCAGAGAGGCAATTCTCCGCGCCGCGGCCAAGGCCCGGACCGCCGGACTGCTTCCTGACGTTTCCATGCCCGATTTTACCATTGAAACCCCCGCCGACCGCAGCCACGGAGATCTCGCCTCCAACGCTGCCATGGTTTCCGCCAGAGCATTTCATCTGGCTCCCCGGAAGATTGCCGAAATCCTGCAGCAGCAGCTGAAGCTGGAGGATACATACTTTGACCGCTGCGAAATCGCCGGACCCGGTTTCATGAATTTCTTTTTTGCCCCCTCCTACTATACCGCTGTGCTGAGGGAAATTTCCTCTCAGGGAGAGCGTTACGGCCGTTCCGACTTCGGCGAGGGCAAGAAGGTTCTGGTGGAGTTTGTATCCGCCAATCCTACCGGACCCATGCACATCGGCAATGCCAGAGGCGGCGCTCTGGGCGATACGCTCTCCAGCGTTCTGGAAGCAGCCGGCTATGACGTTTCCAGAGAATTCTATATCAACGATGCCGGCAACCAGATTGAAAAATTTGCCACCTCACTGGAAATCCGGTATTTACAGCTCTATCAGGAAGGCCATGAAATGCCGGAGGATTCCTATCACGGACAGGATATTATCGACCACGCCAAAAACTTTGCTGCCCTTCACGGCGACAAATATGTGGCCGCTTCCTCCGGGGAGCGGAGAAAAGCACTGGTAGCCTTTGCCCTCCCTCAGAATATCGAAGGACTGGAGCGGGATCTTCTCACCTACCGCATCCGCTATGACCGCTGGTTCCGGGAAAGTTCCCTCCACCAGAGCGGTGCCGTGCAGAACGTGGTTCGTCAGCTCACCGAGCTGGGACACACCTACGAGCAGGACGGCGCTGTGTGGTTCAGAGCTTCCGCCTTCGGCGCCGACAAGGACTTTGTTCTGGTTCGTTCCAACGGCCTGCCCACCTATGTTGTACCGGATATCGCCTATCATTATGACAAGCTGGTCACCAGAGGCTATGATAAAGCCATCGATATTCTGGGTGCTGACCATCACGGCTATGTTCCCCGTCTCAAGGCGGCTCTGACCGCACTGGGGGTAGATGCCTCCCGCCTGGATGTAGTACTGATGCAGATGGTCTTCCTGGTCAGGGACGGCGAACGCATCAAGCTGTCCAAGCGCAGCGGAAAGGCAATCACCCTGGTCACACTGCTGGAGGAGATTCCTATTGACGCCGCCAGATTTTTCTTCAATCTGAGGGAAGCCAATACCCCGCTGGAATTTGATTTGGATCTGGCCATTGAAAAGTCTTCACAGAATCCGGTTTACTATGTGCAGTATGCCCACGCCAGAATCTGCAACATCTTCAAAACCCTTGCGGCAGAGGGTGTCACACCCAGAAGCTGCTCCGATGAAGAGTTAGCACTGCTGAAAGCGCCTGAGGAAATTGAGCTGATTCATAAGCTCTCTGCTCTAAGCGATGAAATTATTGCTGCCGCCAAGGACTATGATCCCTCCAGAATTACCCGTTATATCTATGACGTGGCCAATCTGTTCCATAAGTTCTATAACGCCTGCCGTGTCAGAAATGAAAACGAGGGACTGATGCAAGCTCGTCTGACTCTGTGTCAGTCTGTCAGAACCGTTCTGGCCAATATCCTGACCATGTTCAAAATTTCCGCTCCCGAATCTATGTAAGCTGCTTTTTCAGACAATAACAGCCTTTCCGGGCAACCTCTGCGTCTGTCGGCAGAAAAAGCCTGCTGCCGCAGTACAAACGTTTTGCGCTGCGGTTTTCCTGCCGAAAATGCAGAAAGTCGTATAAAAGCGCTGCAGTTCTATCACAAAAGGAGATACTGTCATGTCTTTTCCCTTTGTCCTTCCGATGATTTCGGACGGAACCGGTTCCTGCAGCCAGCTGACAGGGGACGACCCTGAAAATGTCCGCTGCGAAATCAAATTACTGCAAAATCCCGATTTGCTGACCTCTGCCAACCGGGCTGCCGTTTCCTGCGGAATGAACGCTCTGCTGGCTCCTACCGGCGGAATCATGCGTTCACGGCTGGAGGAATGGGGCGAAGAGGAATCCTTTGCCTCCCTTCATGGGCAGATAATCCGGCTGGTGGCTTCCGAAGCCAATGGCTGTGTCATCGGCGGAGCAGTCCAGGAAAACCTGCGTCTCCATGAGGAATACGGAAAAACCGTCTTCGAAAGTGCCTACTTTGATCATTTGGAAAAAATCACCATTCTCAAGGATGCCGGTGCCGACTATATTCTTCTGGACAGCTTTGACAAGCTGTGGAATCTGCGGGCAGGTGTTCTGGCGGCAAGGCAGGTAGAGATCCCTGTCATGGCGGTGCTTCAGGTGGATGAGGAAGGAAAAACCGAAGGCGACACAGACTATATTGCCGCTCTGATTACCCTCCAGGCGCTGGGAATCAGTGCTTTTGGCATACAGTGCTCCGCCGGAACGGACCATACGGCCAGGCTGATCAAAAAAGCCTTTCCCCACGCGGAAATTCCCCTGATTGCTGCCGGCTGCTTTTCCGGCTGCACAAAGCAGGAACTGGTGCAATTGGCAGAAAACGGTGCTTCCATCTATTTCGACCGTTCTCCTCATCCGGATCCCACAAGTATTCAGCTGCTCCGGCAGGTAGGTACACGCTATGACGCATCCACCGAAAAGGACAGCTACGCCGCTGCCAGCGACCGGGAGGCGTTTTTTCTTCCGGAAAATATTGAACCGTCCGAACCGCTGCAGTGCGGTTATGATATGTCGGACGAGCTGATCGATCTGGACGATTCCTCCTGCAATGCGATTTATATTCCTTTGGAATCCACAGACGATGCAGCCAGCATTGCCGAAAACGCGCCAATGTCCTATCTTCCCTTTCTGATCTGCGCCAACGATCCCACCACCCTGGAGGCCGCCTTACGGTACTACCAGGGACGGCTGATAGTGGATTCCCGGTGCAGCATCGACCCGGAGCTGCTTGTCTCCCTGACCGGGAAATACGGTGCCATTCTTTATTGATCACATTCATTCAAACAAAGGAGAAGAAATCATGTTAAAAGGAAAACCTTTTTTAATCGTTGCCCTTGTTTTCGGCAGTCTGGGACTTCTGATGCTGGTTATCACCGTCGCTTCATTTTTTAACGGTGACGATTCCATTACCACCGGCATTGCCGATTTGCTGCACGTAGACCACGAATCCATCAAAAATGAAACGCTGGCACAGATTTCCATCGTCTTTTTTATTCCAACCTTCATTTTTGCCTACCGTTCATTTATCGACACAGAAGCTTCCGCATGAACACTTTCAAAGGCAACATTTCATTTCCTCATCGTCACCCGGCTGCAGCATCGGTTTTCCCGTGACAGCCCTTTCAGGTTAAAACAGGACAGAGAATCCTTGTTTTGTCAAGATTCTCTGTCCTGTTTCCTAATTCTT
>CACYCV010000045.1 GCA_902772955.1 uncultured Ruminococcus sp. | reverse complement strand
GTCAGGGCAAAAGCTGTACATTTTGCGATCCCTTTTTTCATTTATCTCAACCTCCCGTAACAAGAACAGTTTGTAATGGCTTTTATTTTCATCAGTTACGTCGCTGTAACTGTTCCCCAGAAAACAAATATTACAAATTTGTTACATTTATTACGAGCACATCATATCAAATTGAAATAAATGTGTCAATACTTTTTCTTAACTATTTCTTAATCAATAAAATTCAATGAAAAAAGTCAAAGGGAGTCTGATGAAACTGCGGGATAAATAAAGGAATGTTCAACTTTGCTGAGGCTTTGGCCTGGCTGTCAGCTTGCAGATGGGATTTCCTTTTGCCGAGAATTTTTCTTCATATTCTGTCAGGATGTTTCCGACATTTAATACGGGATCATGATGCAGGTCCCGGGTAAAAGTAATAATTTCCCAATCAGCGATCTCGGCGCTTTCCAGAGCGAAGGTAAACAGATCCTGGTTATCGGTTTTAAATTCTATCCATCCTTCAGGTGAAAGGATCTGGCGATAGCGGTTCAGGAACACTTTGCCGGGGAGACGGCGTTTGGCGTGTCTGTCCTTAGGCCAGGGATCTGAAAAATTCAGGTAAATTCCGGATACTTCGCCAGGCCCGAAGATCTGCGTGAGCTCTTCAGCATCCATACGCAGAAAGAGAAGATTTGTCAGATCCGGGAGTTGAGCTCTTTTTTCAAGGCTTTTGATCAGTACGCTCGAGTATTTCTCGATTCCTATATAATTGCGGTCAGGAAATGTTTTCGCCATTTCAGTAATGAATCTGCCCTTACCGGAGCCGATCTCAAGGAACAGCGGGCGGGAGCAGTCAAACGCTTCCTGCCAGCGGCCTTTCATTGTATACATATGCTCCTCGGAGATAACATATTCACTTTCTGCGACGGCCTGCCTGGAACCTGGAACATTGCGAAGACGCATGGGGATCCTCCTGTCTGGTGTTAATATATTTATAGTAGGCATGACTTCTGGCTTTTTGCTGCATCTGTTCAGACCGCACGCGTGCAGGGAAAGATGTTAATGCATCGCAGCGGTAGCGGTCATTTCATGTAAAAAAGTAGCGGTAAGGGGTCGTTTTGTCAAGCGCGGAAGGACATCCTTTCCTGAACCGGAAGAACATCCTTTCCTTAATAATAAGGAAATATAATAAAAAATGTCGCTTTCCGTGCGCCGCAGCGATAATAAAACAATGATATTGCAGTTGCAAGAACGTAAAATCCGGCGGAGGCTGTATTGACAAGTGGGAAAGTTTCGGGTACTATTTACTAAAAAGTAATATAATTGTAATAAAAGTACGAATAATTATTTACGGGGATATTGATGAATAAAAAACGAACAGTTATTTTTATATTATCTTTCCTGTTGCTGGCTGTTTGTCCCCACCGTGTATCAGCGGCGTGGAAGACTACCCCTGCAGGAACGATCTATACCAAGAGCAAATCGCCGGGGTACTGCACCGGATGGAAAAAGATCAACGGGTCCAAGTATTATTTTGACCCGGCTACCGGTGTAATGTCTACCGGTTTCCGAAAGATCGAAAAGAAGGGGAAGACATACACCTACTATTTCGGAACCGATGGGAAATGCGTGTCCGGTATGGCCGTGATCGACGGTGTGCGGTACTACTTTAACAAAAACGGGAGAATGCAGCTTGGATTTATCCGTTTGGGCAGCAAGACATATTATGCGGATCCGTCAAATGGTATGCTGGTCAGAAATGTATGGATCGACGGCGGGTTCTATTTCCAGGATGACTGCACGATGGCGGTAAATACC
This sequence comes from uncultured Ruminococcus sp., assembly GCA_902772955.1. Classification (GTDB taxonomy): domain Bacteria; phylum Bacillota; class Clostridia; order Oscillospirales; family Acutalibacteraceae; genus UBA1213. The sequence continues at coordinate 3,097 of CACYCV010000045.1, read as the reverse complement.
ACCATTGACGGGAAACGCGTTGGCGCCGATGGACGATATACGGGGACGTCAAAGAATATCGGTTTTGTCAGGAGCGGCGGAAAAACTCTTTATTATAATAGGAAAGGAATCGTCGTGACCGGATGGCTGACTATTGGGGGCACGACGTATTACCTGCGTCCGTCCGTCGCGACCGGGTTTTTTAAAGTCGGCAATTATACATATTACGCACAGGCTGACGGGGTCGTTCTTAAAAATACATGGAGAGGAAAAAAACTTCTGACAGCCAGCGGTGCCATGGCGACCGGATGGACCACAGTCGGAAATAAACGGTATTATTTCAATCCGAGCGGAGATTACGTTACCGGGAAAAAGAAGATCGGAGAAAAAACATACCGTTTTGATGAAAAGGGTGTATTGCACACCAACTACTGGTATAGAACCAAGAACAAGGCGTACTATTACGGAGCTGATGGCGCCAGAGTCAGCGGCCTGCAGAAGATCGGGAACTATTACTATTATTTTAATAAGAAAGGCCGCCTGAAAAAAGGATTTATTAAGGCAGCTGACGGCTCTCTGTATTACGGGGATCCTCAAAAAGGATTTCTGATGCGGGGAAAATGGTTTACGGTAGAAAAGTTCAAATATTACGCGGGCACAGATTGTGCACTGGCTGTTGGTGTTAATAAGCTGGGCGGCAAGATCTACGGTTTCGCGGAAAATGGCAGGATGTTCGCAAAAACCTGGCAGACGATCGACGGTGACAGGTATTATTTCCGAAAGAATGGGGCTGCCTACGTCGGCCGCTGGAAGAAGATCAGCGGACAATATTACTATTTTCAGAGTGACGGAACGCTTGCACTAAACACGGTGATCGACGGTTACTCGATCGATGCCAGCGGGATCCGGGTCGGAGTAAAAATGCCGGACGGCTGGACAACGATCGCGGGAAGCAAACACTATGTCATTAAAGGAAAGTCTGTTACCGGCTGGCAGACTATAAGCGGAAGCAGATATTACTTTGACAGTTCCGGAGGGATGGTCACCGGCATACAGGAGATCAAAGGGAAAAAATATTATTTCTATCCCACGGGTATCCTCGCAGTCAACACGTCGATCGCAGTCAGCTCCAAGGAATATACCATCAATACCAAGGGCGTGGTCACCTCGGAAAAGGTGATCAGTGCAAGCGGAGATAACCTTGGCGCAAAGATCGCGAATTATGCCATCAAATATATCGGAAACAGATATGTATACGGCGGAACAAGCCTGACCGGCGGAGCAGACTGCTCCGGATTTGTAATGACTGTCTTCGCAAACCACGGAATCAAGCTGCTGCGTGTTGCGGATGACCAGCTGCATGGACCAAGTGCTTCCTACATAAGTGCAGGGTATAAGCGGAAAGTCGTGGTCAGCCCCGGCTATCTGCTTCCGGGCGATCTGGTGTTTTACGGATACGGGAATTACGCCAGTCATGTCGCGATCTATATCGGAAACGGTCAGATCGTACATGCAAGTAACTCTCAGCCATATCCGGCAGGAGGGATCAAGATCTCCAATTACGATTACCAGACACCGATCGGATATGTAAGGTACTGGTCCTGAATAACAGTAACTGAGCAACCGGTGAAAACCAGTTAATAAACTGACGATAACCGGTAAATTGATCAACGATCATCATTAAATAAACCGACAAAACAAAAAAGCAGGGATTCTTCAATGGAACCCCTGCCTTTTTCTGCTTAATGAACTGACGAATTCTTATATATCACCTTGGAAAAGCATATCATTTAAGCTATAGCAACCAAGTGAGGTGTAAATGTCAGATAAGCTATTATCAGGCTGCTGTCAAAAGAGCTATGCTTCCCGACGGGCGGCGGAAGCACTGATCGAACGACGGAAAAAGAACAAACCAACAAGGAAAAACAGAGCAATCGCTCCCACACCCAGCTGCTGGCGCCGGGTGATCTGTGTTACGGCACTCATCACAAGAGTGCCCATGAGGGAGGCGCCTTTTCCGCAGATATCCAGGAAACCAAAGTATTCACCTGATTTTTCAGGAGGGATGATCTTCGAAAAATAAGATCTCGAAAGCGCCTGAATACCGCCCTGGAACATGCCGACCCCGATCGCAAGGATCCAGAAATGAAGGGCGGTGGACATAAAGACTGCAAACAGGGCAATGCAGAAATAGGCAATAATGCAAACGGTGATCAGTTTCTCCGCACGGATCTTCTGCGCCAGCCGCCCCATAATGATGGCGCTCGGGAAGGCAACAAACTGAGTGACAAGGAGTGCAAGCAAAAGGTCGGTACTGTTCAGCCCAAGCGCGGATCCGTATGCTGTGGACATGTCAATGATGGTATAGACACCGTCAATATAGAAGAAGAACGCGATCATAAACAAAAGAATGCGTTTATCTCTTGCCATTTCCTTCAAGGTAGTCCAAAGCCCGGACAATAGATTTTCTTTCTTCTCAGAACGCTCCAGAAAATGTTTTTGCTCATAGGAACGCAGCAGCGGCAGAGACACACCGACCCACCAGACAGCCACAATAACAAATGCGATCAGCATAGCCGTGCGCATGCTCATGCCAAGTTTCTCAGCATTCAATACCAGCAGCAGGCACAGGATAAAAGGAATGCAGCTGCCGATATAGCCCCAGGCAAATCCGAGAGAAGAAACCGAATCCATACGGTCCTCGCTGGTCACATCGACCAAAGTAGAATCATAGATGATCAGACTCAGCGAATAAGAACTCTTGGCAACAACAAAAATAATAAGGAAGATCAGCCACTGCGAGCTCAAACCCAGCGCAAGGCATCCGGCGGCACCGATCACAATAGACAGCGTGAAAAACAACCTCTTACGCCCCTTCTTATCAGAAGCCGCCCCGGTAATCGGCCCCAGAAAAGCAACCAGCAGCGTAGAAATCGAGATAGCATAGCCCCAATAAGCCAGATAAGTAGTATCCGAAAGGCCGGCATCCTTAGCCAGAGAATTAAAGTAGATCGGGATCAGCGTAGAAACAAGCAAAGTAAACGCAGAATTACCCACATCATACAAAACCCATTTTCTCTCCAGAGACGATAACTTAAACTTCATGGCAACCTCCTTT
>CACYCV010000044.1 GCA_902772955.1 uncultured Ruminococcus sp. | reverse complement strand
GCAAAAGTCCCCCTGAGTCGCTGTCCGCAGACAGCGAAACTCCAAAGGGGCTTGGGGGCGAAGCCACCAACTTATCATGCTTCCTTCCCAGCAGCGTAAGCTGCTGTGAAAAAACAAAAAACCCTTCACACGAGTGTGTCGGGTTTTCGATAATTTCATTTCGGGGGGAGATCAGGAAAAAGCATAGAGGAATTTGAAGAGCGGTTTTTTGAAGGGGGAGAGCCGGTCGTAAAGCTCGTCAGCCAGGAATCGGGAGAAATCTTCCACAAATTTCCGGTCATCCTGAGATACCTCTGAGTCGGCGTAGTTGACAGCCTGCAGAATGCTGATCAATCGGCTGGCGCTATCCGGAGAAACGGCAGGAACGGCCTTGCTGAGCTGCTGGGGAAAGTCCTTTTCTGAGCCGGTGCATCCGGTCAGCAGGCCGGAATAATGCAGCATTCGTATAATGCGGTCAAATAAGCGGCGGCAGCTCATAACAGGAAGCTGACGGAAAATGCTTCTGCGGCGTACCATCAGAAATACGATGGCAGCGGTGATCAGCAGTATGGGCACAAGGAACCACACGAACACAGGAATGCCTCCGAAGGAAGAAGTTTCAGAGGCTGTGGAAGCAACCCGGGCATTGCCGACTTCTCCGCGGAAATGCCAATCGTGCTTTGCCATGATGGTGCGCATGACGCCGGAGTTGTAGCCGGGATAGCTGGCTGCCATGGTACCGGTGGAGGTAGGGGTGACTTCCACGGGAACCCATCCGTAATCCTCCAGGAAGATTTCTACCCAGGCGTGAGCGTATTTGTCCGAAACTACGGCGGAATAGAGCGTGTCATGGCTGTTATTGGGAAACAGGGCATTTTCCCCCTGCTCAAAGCTGTTTTCCTGCACGGCAAAGCCTGTGACATAGCGGGCGGGGATGCCATACATCCGGTACATCAGAGTGGCCACTGAGGCATAATGTACGCAGTAGCCCTTGCCGCTTTCAAACAGAAAATAGTCCAGAACATCCTTGTTTGGGGGTGTGTTGCCGGGAGTGGTCGTATAGGTGGCGTGATTGTTGAGAGTGACCAGAATATAGGTGGTAATCTCATTGAGATCGGTCAGGGGCGTCTGCTCGCAGTATTCCTTCAGCCGCTGCTGGGTTGCGGAAGGAAGCTGTGTGTACTCCTTTTGGATAATCGCCTCATAGCTATTCCGCAGAAGCTTATAGCATTCGTTGTCCTCCCAGCGGGACGAGGCGTTGATCTGCTCGTAGTTCAGATAGGAATTGTGATAGTAGCCTTCCACCATGAATCGGGGGTCGGTCACTAATCTGGCAACGCTGTTTTGGGCAAAGTAGGGTGTATAAACCGTGGAAACGGTTCCTTCCATGGGAGCAATATAAAGATTGGCGGCAGCACTGTTGGAAACATATCCGCTGGCCTCTTCGGATGTAGGTGTTTCCAGATAGACCTGATCGTTGCTTTCACTCAGACGAAAATAATGCGCCTTCAGCACGGTGTCCCGGGCAATCAAATAATACATTTCCGAAATGGGGTCGGAGGTGTTGCTGATGAGATAATAAAAGGATTCGGGAATGGATCTGCCGGCTCGTCGGGAATAGCCGTTGAAGAAAGATGCCAAGGTGGTGTTGATAAAATGTTCCTTGAGAGGAATCTCCTGGAACTCAAAGAAGTCCGAGGTGATGGGCTGGGAGCCGTCGTATTCAAAGGCATCACCCCAGTAGCCGTTGGCATAGCCGCTGCCGGTATAGCCTCTCAGATAGAGTGTACCGGATGGCTGCTGATCCGTATAAACGGTGATTTCAGGTTTCCCGGTCTGGTACAGGTTGCCGCGGCTGATTCTGCCGTTGTTCTGGTCTGTATCCGGGGTGTTGGTGATTTTGCGGATGCTTTCCCGGATGAAATTGTCTGCCTGATAGGTGGCGTCAAACAGCTGGGATTCATTTTGCTGCTCGATGGCAATGGAGGGAATCAGAGCCACTGCGGCAATGGCAATGGTCAGCAGGGTGCTGACGATGTTGATGCGGGAACGTTCCGGAACGGTCAGCGTGTTTTTTCCGCTGCGGCGTTCCGTCATGTTGACCACAATGAAGCCGATTTCAAAAACACCGGTCAGGATCATTCCGACCTGATTCAGCTTGAATCCGTAGATTGCCGCCACAATCAACATACCCAGTCCTATCAGGAAGAGAATGGAATGACTGCGGAAAACGAATTCCATTGTAAAAAACAGAAAAACAATCAGATAGATCAGTACAATAATAAAAACCGGGTGTAGGGAAAGCTCCGATACCGGCCGATGTGAGACGGCGAGCGCCTTTAGCTCTGTCACCACCCCGTAAATCTGCGGAACCAGCAGCAATGCCGACACCACGGAGGAAACTGCGGCAACGATGACGAAAACCCTGCCAAAACGGGTGTAAAGTACCCAGAAGGCGGTAGTGACAACGGCAATAAAGGATAAAATCAGCGCATAATAGGTGGGCTGCAGCTGCAGGAAATTTCCGGCACACAGCACAAGTCCTGTCAGACCGCAGAGATAGAGCAGCAGCAGCAAAGGAGAGGAACCAATCATGCGGCGCTTTTTTTCTTCAGCCCGCTTTTCGGCAGCGGAATGGTAGGTTCTGACAGAACGGACAGATATCTTTTTGATAGGAAATCACCTGCCTTCTTTGCATAGGTTTCGATAAGCATGGACGTTTCCCGCCGTTAGAGTGCGGGGGTGTCCTTTGCAGTGAACGGTGTTGGGTGCGGCAAGCACGGGTTTGCTGCGGTTACAGACGGAAGGAAAGGGAATCCAGCTCTACCTCCACGGTTTCCTTGTGGAAGCGATGAACCAGATTGTCACCGAAATACCATTCCGGTTTGGTGTTGATCAGCATGGAGCCGGGAGAAAAGGGGTCTGTTCCGTCATAGAATTCCTCCCGGGAGCAAAGCTTGTCCGCCAGATAGAGCTGCAGCAGCATTTCCGCAGCGTCGGAATCCACATTGACCTCCATATCCGTCAGACCCATTTGCTGACGGTCGTACCAATGAACGTGCAGGCGAATATCCTTCCGGATCAGTGCCAGCACCACGGAATAGATTACCTCATAGAAGGCATCCCAATCGTCCGTCAGACAATCTGCGGCTTCGGAGGTGTCCAGATAGAGATCAAAAATGAAGTCGTTTTCCTTGCTGAATTCCCTTACCCAAAGCTCACCGGAGCGGGCTGTATAATTATGGTGAATATGTCTGGGAAGATCGCCGGGTCGATATTCCCTGATCTGAAATACTTCACTGTGATCCTCGCCGGGCTTGGAACTGCGGGAATCCGCCACAGGAATATTATCATAGCTGCCGGCAGAGGGAAGCTGCAGGTGAAGATTCTTTTCTACCGGCAGTACCAGAATAGTGCTCTTTTCCTGCAGCCGACGTGAAAAGGAAAAGACCGACAGATTATCGAAGACCCTGACCCGGACAAAACGGCAGGTAATGACGCCGCAGTAGGGTGCCCGGAGATAGACGCTGCCCTTGGTGCCGTCCCTGGCCCGTTTGCCGGAGGCACAGCCGCCAAAACGCTGCCGCACAGGCTTTTTGTCGGTGGAATAGCTCAGTGCCAGTGTCAGGCGATAGCGGTTGACCGGCAGCAGGGAGGCGTTGTCGGCTGTGAGGGGAATGGGCTTTTCGATTTTTTTGAATACTATATTCTTTTCCCGCACCGGACGCACCTTCAGACGAAAGCGCTGATAAAATGCCAGTCCAGCCAGTATCGCGGAGAGAATCAGAATACACACCGCCAGCACCATCAGCGATGTCTGCCGGTACATTCCGGCAAAATACCAGAGAATCAGGGCAATCAGCAGGACGGTAAAGCCTTTCATCTGGATGCCCCCATATAGGGCTGCGGGGTTGCCTTGATGATATCGGCAAGAATATGCAGCCGGTTGCGGCTATTGGTCTTGGCGGTCATATTGGGCGTGATACGATGACACAATACATACTGCAGCTGGGTGAGTACGTCCGTAGGAATCACATAATGCCGTCCCTGGAGCCAGGCATAGGCCTTGGCGGTTTTGACCAGGGCAATCGTAGCACGGGGACTGGCTCCCTTCTCCAGCATAGGATGGTTACGGGTAGCGGTTACCAGACGGAGGATGAAGTCATAGACCACATCCTTGATATAGATATCCTGAATCTGACGCTGCATTTCCAGAAAATCCTCCTTGGTGATGACTGCAGTCACATTCTCGGTGCGGGAGCCTGCCTGGGAGGAACGGGCAATTTCCAGTTCGCTCTGATAATCGGGATAGCCCAGAGTCAAGGTGATCATAAAGCGGTCAATCTGTGCTTCCGGCAGCAGCTGTGTTCCTGCGGAGCCGGAGGGGTTCTGCGTAGCGATAACGAGGAAGGGGTCTGGTACGGGACGGGTCACGCCGTCCACAGAGACACGGCGTTCTTCCATAACCTCCAGCAGGGCGGACTGGGTTTTCGGGGAGGTACGGTTGATTTCATCGGCCAACAGGATATTGCAGAACACGCTGCCCTCCTGATAGACGAATTTTTCGGCTTCCCGGCGATAGATGGAAAAGCCGGTCAGGTCGGAGGGCATGACATCGGGCGTAAACTGCACACGATGGCAATCCAGTCCCATGACCTTGGAAAAGGTGGTAGCGAGCGTGGTTTTTCCTACGCCGGGAATGTCCTCCAAAAGGACATGGCCGTTGGCGAGGAAAGCCGTCAGGATTTCGGCGGTTTCTACCTGTTTGCCGAGGACAACCCGATTGACGGCGTCCAAAACCTGATGTGCTTTATTGACGAAAGTCAGATCCATGGATGATTCACCTCTATATGAATTGAAATGGAATGTGTTGTTTTCCGCAAGTGAGGACAGAACGGAGCTGTTTTTTTTGCGGTGACGGGCAGAACGGTTTAATCATGAACGGTGACGGAATGCAATGTAAAGGGAACGACTCTGGCAAGATCAGTAAGGGACATTTCTACCTGAAGACCGATGCGTCCGCCGCTGAAAATGATGGTTTCAAAGCTGTCTGCAGAAGCGTGAATGGTGGTAGAAAACTGCTTTTTCATGCCGATGGGGGAGCAGCCGCCGTGAATATATCCTGTCAGGGGCAGCAGGTCCTTGGATTTCAGCATGGCAACGGCCTTTTCGCCTACCGCTGCCGCGGCCTTTTTCAGATCCAGCTCCTCGGCTACCGGCACCATGAAAACGTAATGCTGTCCGGACTTGGCAACCGTCACCAGTGTCTTGAAAACCCGCTCCGGATTTTGTCCCAGCAGGGCAGCCACCTCCGTACCGCTGAGGGGAGTGTCATCCGGATAGCGATATTCCTGATAGGGCAGACGGAGACTGTCCAGCTTCCGGATGGCATTGGTTTTCTGTTCTTTTGCCATATTATCACCGCTTTTTCTGATGAAATCGTAAGCGTCTCTATGAAACACCTATATTGTAGCATTTCTGCATAAGCATTTCAATACCTTCTTCCTTTATCACACTCAAATCAATTTTATGCGGAGAATCTTGGGGCTTT
>CACYCV010000043.1 GCA_902772955.1 uncultured Ruminococcus sp. | reverse complement strand
CTGGTATCGCTGCTTTCTTCCACGCTGGTATCGCTGCTTTCCTCCACGCTGATCTCCTCATCAGAGCTTTCGTCCATCCAGTCCCAGGAATTCTCCCGGCTTTCCTCCAGACTTTCCTCCTGAGTGCTGTCCTGGTCCTCTCCCTGCCAATCTTCTTCCGCATAGGCTGTCAGAAGTATGCCCCAGACAAACACAAGGGATGTCAGAAGGGATATCAATATGGTTCGTGCGTTTTTCATACCATCACCGCCGTTTCAACAATAAACGAATTTCATCGGGAAATCCGCAGCTTTTGCTCTCTTTTTTTATTATAACAGATTTTAGCGGAAGAAAAAAGTCCTTCTGCAAAAAAATCGCCAAAAAACCATTTCATTTTTGCATATTTTTGTTCTTTCCAAAAGAATGCGACCCGTATAGCCTATCCGTCAGCAGCATCTTCCCCGGCAGACTGTGGTTCCTCCCGGAGAACATCGGCCAGCAATCCTCCCAGAAGATATCCGGTATATCTGGCCTCCTCGGTTGTGTTGGATTCGGCGCCGATTTCAATCAGAAGGGAACCGGAATTGACGTGCATATTATACATAAAGTCAGAAAACAGCAGAGGTCTGGCCATTTCCGGATATAATTGGAAAGCCTTTTCCTGAAGCTTCAGGGCAAACCGGAGATTTTCCTCCCAGTGATCAAATTCCTCATCGTTATCACTGTTATATCCCGACAGGATCATCATCTGAGCAGCCTTTCGACCATCTGCCAGAAACACAGGCTTGTATTTTTCGGTATCCGTACCGATGCCGTCCCGGTGAATATCCAGAACCACTTTGATGGTAGGATACTTCTCCAGATAGGACTGAACCGTAGCGAGGCTTCTGTCATAAGCGCCGCGGTAGCTGGTATCGTGAATCGTGGTATCATGAATGGCTGTAATACCCTCTCTGTTCAGACGCCGGACGATTTCCTCTCCCACCGCGCAGACATTCTGGGAAGGTTCACTGCTGCGGGGATAGAAGCTCTCATAAAAATAACCGGTATCATAGGGCAGGTAGCTTTCGGAAGTATGGGTATGATAAATCAGCACCTGTGGCTGATCGGTATCCTCCAGAGAAAAAGCAAGAGGCTGCTTCAGCTCCTGCTCAATATCAATATCCACAGACGAACGATTGAGAACCTGAACCTGCCGGAAGGAGACATTTCCCTCGGTAATGGTAATTTCATTCACCGGGTATTGTGTTTCCCCCGCATGTTCCCTGTCATAAGCGGCAATTTCCTCCTCTGTCGGCAGATCAGGACGGAACCCGGTGTCGTCACCGCTGGTTTCTGCCTCCGAAAAGCAAGGAATGGTTTGTGAAGACTCATCCCGGGACGGCGGGCGTTGATCGGTTTCCGACGGAACAGGTTTTTCCGTCCGGGAGGGTTCCTTTTCCTCCGGCGGCAGATCCGGAAGATTTCCCGCCGGCATTGCGAACTGCATGGCCGCCATTTCCAGGCCTGGACCAAGCTCCGCCTTAGAAAGACGCCAGCTCACGCAAACCACGCCTATCCCCACAGAAAGGCAGGTCAATCCCCCCACCATCAGTTTTTGCCACAGTTTCCTTTTCATATTATCACACCCTTCCTCTTACGCTGCGCTGGGTTACATGAAGGAGAGCTTATTGCCGCGGTTTCCGCCCCTTACGCCTCTTACGGGGCGATTCTTTTTTGACCGGAAGAACGCTTCGCATCATGCGTTTTCGGGGTTCTTAGGGGGACTTTTTCGCAAAAGTCCCCTAAGTCGTTCGCAGAGTGCGAAATGCCAAAGGAATTGATATAGTGTATGCATGGCAGCGTTAAATTATGAAATTCACCCGGCCCGCAAAGGCACTTCCAAAAGCCGCCGGAACCGTTCAGGCAGGCACCAGCGCCGCCAGTGTATCAAAATCCAATCTTGGCTGCAGTGCGCAGTTTACCGCCATGCCCACCAACTTTGCCGCTCTGTCTGTGAGCAAATCAATTTCACGGGGAGTAACCATCATCCGACTGCCCCGAAGCAATTCCTCCTGCTTTCCGGACAGCTCCTCTCCCAGAAGATCCTGTGCCAGCGTGGCTGCATCCACCACTGTCGGAACGCCGATTCCGATGACCGGAACGCCTAAACTCTCCCGGTTCAGCTTCATACGGTGGTTTCCCACACCGGAACCGGGAGCAATTCCCGCCGAGCAGAGCTGAACCGTCTGTCCCAAACGCTGCAGACTTCTGGCTGCCAGTGCGTCAATGGCTATCACACCAGAAGGCTTCAGCTCCTTCACAAGGCCGGCTATGATTTCTCCTGCCTCCGCACCGGTCTGTCCCAACACCCCCGGCGCCATTACCGTCACGCTTCGCAGACCCTCCAGCCCTACACTCCTGGCAAGTTCCCCCTGCAGATGTCTGGTGGGCAGGATATATTCCGTGCATTTTGGTCCCAGTGCATCCGGTGTAATACTTCTGTTTCCTAACCCCACCGCCATCACATCACCCTTTTGGGGCAGCATCCGCCGGATTTCCTTCGCCAACAGCTGAATATGCTCCCGTGCCTCCCGGAATTCATCCGTCAGCCGCATTCCCTCCGCCGTTACATAGCTGCCCACCGGCTTATGCAGCAGTTCCGCCGCCTTTTCGGTATGAATAGTCAGGCAGGTTATCCGGATTCCCTGGGCAGTACGCTCCTTCACCTCTACCCCTTCCATATCCTCCGGATACCGGTTTCTCTCCTCCAGTGCCAGATCTGTTCTCATCATCACGTTCTCCTCCATTTCCTGAATCCTCCCATATCTTGGGGCTCTGCCCCAAACCCCGCCAAGGGGCTTCTCTCCCCTTGGAACCCTCGCCAGGGGCATGAGCCCCTGGACCCGCATATTTATCAATCATTTCTCAACGCGAAAGTTAAGAAAACGCTGAATAAATCCAGTGCCTGTATTGCGCCGTCAGATTGCAGCTAATGAACGCGGGAACCCTGGCGGTTGGGGGACGAATTTGGTGCAGGATGACGGAAAAGATGCAAGCAAGCATGCGCTGAGCCAAAAGGCGCGGTTGATTCAGCGGTTCCTTAAGCTGAGGCGTGTAATAACCAAGCGGAGCGTATGGGGAGTGATGCCCCAACAGGAAAGCCGGCCGCCGGGGCAGCTCAGTATTATTGTTTTACCTGTTGAGGAGGTTCATACATGAAGGAAACCAAAAAAAAGATGAAATCCCTTATATTTACGGCAAAAATGCTTGTTGACACTGTCAGACGATAGAAGTATAATAATTGGGTGTTATACTATCTCTATACCATTGCAAGGCGTCTTGTTTGTGACACCTGCAAAACATCCGTTATGCTTCGGAGGACATTATGAAACGATTCATTTCATCATTGCTGATACTATCCATCATGGGGGCATCCCTTCTTTTTTCTGCCTGCGGCGATTCCGGAAACACATCTGCCGGCGAAGCCGCCAAAAAGAACGAAAGCGCAGAACCTGCCGTTTCCCGCGAACACCTGGATCCCAAGCCTGCAACCGAAGAGGTAGAGGTCAGTATCGACAGCACAAAGCCGAAAATTACCGATGTGCTGCTCTCCGAACTGAACAGCAAGCTGGCTTCCAATCAGGTCATTCCGGAGTTCACCTCAAAATCCGAAGCCATTCCGGCCCATCAGATCGGCAAGAACATGAAGGTTGCTATTATACCCGGAAATTATACGAATTCCTACGATCAGCTGCTCTGTGAACAGTTTGTCGCTGCGGCCAAAAGTGCGGGCATCAAGGAAACTACCGTGGCAGAAACAGACGGCACCATTTCCACCATCAACGACGCCCTGGCCGATGCCGTCAAGGAAAAATGCGATGCCATTGTTCTGGCGGGCGATATCAACAAGGATATCATTTCCGGTGCCATCGAAACTGCCCAGTCCAACGGTATTGAGGTTTATTCCGCCGGCAGCAAGGGTGTTGGTGAAAGCGATCACTTTACGGATTATACCATACCCATCGACTATCAGTACATCGGAGAACTTATGGCTGACTGGGGAATCGTCAAAACCAACGGTAAAATTCATGCCGTTGTGGTAAACTGTATTGATTCCGAATTGTCCCCTACTATTTCCAAGGGCTTTAAGGAAGAATTTGAAAAATATGTTTCTTCCTCTGAAGGAAGCTGCACCACCATCAATGTCAAATCCATTGAAATCAGCAACGGACTGTCTGACAAGATCAAAAAAGCCATTCAGAATAATTCCAAAATCAACTATATCTTTGTCTTTGACAACTCCGCCGTCAATGATGCCATCAACGCTACCATCGTGGGAAATGATGTGAAGGTTGTCGCTACCGGCGGTTCCGTTGAGGATTATGACAACGCCCAGAACGGCAGAATCGAAATGCTGGTAGCGCAAAGCTATGAATGGAACGCCTATGCGATTGTGGACTATGTTCTGCGGGGCCAGGGAGGTAAAACTCTTCCCGCCAGACAGGACACTCCTGTCCGGATTCTCACTAAAGAGATTATTAAAAAAGCAACCGAAGAATATAAGGGACACTTTGACAGCTTCCACAAGGTCTGCTTTGGAAGTAACTTTGAATACGGCTACAGCGCCATCTGGAACTGACAGCAGTCCCTTCCGGCACTTCTCCGGCACTTCTCCGGCACTTCTCCG
>CACYCV010000042.1 GCA_902772955.1 uncultured Ruminococcus sp. | reverse complement strand
TGTTAATCTTCGATAAAAAAACACAAGTTTTTTTGGAAAGGGGTTCGGGGGATAACCCTTTTTTTCAAAAAAGGGTTTCCCCCGGCAGGGTTTGGGAGAGTCCCAATATTCCGGAGAAGAAAGTTGATTTCCGTGGTTTGTGAAGTGAAATGCTTGACAGAAGCGAAAAAAAAAGATACAATAAAGTGTGAGTATTTACGAAACGAGGAATTGAAATGGCAATTGATATGGAAACTATGAGGAATCGTCTGGGGTGCCTCTGCGATGAGTACCGTCTGCATAACGGCTTCAATGCAAGTGACTATCAGACATATGGGGTAAAAAGAGGACTGCGTAACCCGGACGGAACCGGCGTTATGGCAGGCTTGACCAATATTTGTAATGTCCATGGGTTTATGATGGCGGATGGTGTCAGAGTACCTGATGAGGGGAAGCTGACCTATCGGGGGATTGATGTAAAGGATATTGTCAATGCCTGCATTCAGGAGAACCGCTTTGGGTATGAAGAAGTCAGCTGGCTGCTGTTGTTCGGTTCTCTTCCCACTGAAAAACAGCTTTCTCAGTTCAAGGATACTCTCGGACGTTTGCGGGAGCTGCCGGATAATTTTGTGGAAGATATGATTATGAAATCTCCGTCTCAGGATATTATGAATAAGCTGGGACGTTCTGTGCTTGCGTTGTATTCCTTCGATGACCGACCGGATGATACTTCTCTGGAGAATATCATGCGGCAGTCTGTTATGCTGATTGCCTCTTTGCCGACGATTATGACCTATGCTTATCAGGTGAAACGCAGAGCCTTTGATCGGGAAAGTATGTTCTTCCATCCCGTGGACCTGACCCTTTCAACCAGTCAGTCAATTCTGAGAGCCCTTCGCCCCGATATGAAGTTTACGGATACCGAGGCAAAGCTGCTGGATTTGTGTATGATTCTTCATGCAGAACACGGCGGAGGTAATAACTCGACCTTTGCAGCCCGTGTGCTTTCTTCCTCCGGTACCGATACCTATGCTACCGTTTCGGCGGCGATCGGTTCTTTGAAGGGACCCCGCCACGGCGGCGCCAATCTTCGGGTCAGAAATATGATGGAGAACCTGAAACAATCGGTCAAGGATTGGAGCGATAAAGAAGAAATCGAACAGTATCTGACGGCAGTTGTGAAAAAAGAAAAGGGAGACGGCTCCGGATTGATTTATGGCTTTGGCCATGCGATTTATACCCTTTCTGATCCCCGTGCCGTTATCCTGAAGCAGACGGCGGAAAAGCTGGCTGACGAAAAGGAAATGATGAAGGAATATAACCTCTATAAGACGGTTGAAAAACTGGCGCCCGGTGTGTTTGCCAGGGTTAAGGGCAGCAATAAGCCCCTGTGTGCCAATGTGGATTTTTATTCCGGCTTTGTCTATGATATGCTTGGAATTCCCAGTGATCTGTTTACGCCTATGTTTGCGGTTTCCAGAATATCCGGCTGGTGTGCCCATCGTATCGAAGAGGTGACCTATGGAGGAAGAATTATTCGCCCTGCTTATCGTGCGATGGTTCACTCCAAGGCTTATAAGCCGATCAATGAACGTTGACTTTTACGAAACAATGACAATTGCGATCAAAAGGAGTGTTGATTTATGAATCTCAGGAAACTGCTGATCCCTGCGATACTGCTGACACTGGTGGGCGGAACAGTACAAATCTGTGATACGCTGCTGAATGTATATGGAAATGGGTTCTTTATGAATTCCAGAGCCTGCCATATTACGGTGGCGGTTTGCTTCCTTTTGCTTTATCTTATTGGGTTTGTTTTCAGTATGACCGATCGGAAGAAAAATTTTCATGCCGAACCCTCAAAAAATTTTTTGTGCGGTGCTTTCGGCTTTTTGGCAGCGGTTATGATAACGGGTATCGGAGTCGTGAGCCTGCTGACCTTCAGCACCAGCCATCTGGTGGGCGATATTCTGGCAATTCTGGCCGGTTTGCTGCTGCTCTATGAGTCCTGTATTTCTTTTACAGGGCAGAATGGGCTTACCAAGCTGCCGATTCTGGCGCTGCTGCTCCCTGCATGGAGCTGCATCCGTTTTATATATTCCTTTAAGGAATATACCCAGCGTTCCCTTCATGCCTCTGAACTGTTTGATATCATTGAGATCGGTTTCCTCATTATGTTCCTGTTCTATCAGGCGATGTTCTTTGCAGGAATCAACAACAAGGTGGCCGTGCGCCGTTCGGTGGTCTATGGCACGGTCTTTATGATGCTGGCACTGATTGTTCCCATTGATATGCTGATCAAAATGTCCTATGGCAGTTCCTCTGTCACCGACCCCAATGTTGACAAACTGGTGGTGGAAGCTAACCTTCTGAATATCATGACCTATATTGGCGATCTTGCACTGTGCGGCTATGCTTTCTTCTTCACGAGAGAGATTCTCAAAACATCCCGGAAAAACCTGGTGGAAGCACCGGAGGACACGGATGACGAAAACGATGTGTTGCTGGCAAAAACTGTGTCCGGGAAGACCGAACCCAAGGGTAAAACAGAGGTGCTGGATCTTTCCGGAAACGATCAGAAGGAATCCGGAAAAAAGGAAAAGTCCACCGATACAAAGGACGGTTTGCTGGAACTGATGGAAGAGCCTGCTGCAGAAAACAATAAGAAATCCAAGTCTGAAAAGCAGGAGGAAAAGTCTGCTAAGGCGAAGCCGGAAATCAAGGCGGAAGAAAAGCCCGCTAAGGCGAAGCCGGAAATCAAGGCGGAGGAAAAGCCCGCCAAGGCGAAGCCGGAAATCAAGGCGGAGGAAAAGCCCGCTAAGGCGAAGCCGGAAATCAAGGCGGAGGAAAAGCCCGCTAAGGCGAAGCCGGAAATCAAGGCGGAAGAAAAGCCCGCTAAGGCGAAGCCGGAAATCAAGGCCGGGGAAAAAGCCAAAAAAGTCCTTTCTCAGACGGAACAGGCACCGGCGGATGATGTTTTGCTGCCGAAGGTAGCTGAGCCGGTGAAAACTGTTGCCTCCAGTGACGAGGATGCTTATGCTGAATTGTTTGATATGCTGGATAACATGGAAAAATAATCCCGGAGCTGCCGAAAAAAAGCAGAGACAGAACATACATGGCTGTGCAGAAGATAAGATTCTGCACAGCCTTAAAAAAACAATAGTAAGGCTGCTGAATTAAATAGTGCTTCCTTAGTATTATACTATTATCCAATAGAATGTAATAATTTTGAGAGCCTGTCCTTTATCAAGGACAGGCAAAACGTCTGAGAAGTCAGAGGGCTT
>CACYCV010000041.1 GCA_902772955.1 uncultured Ruminococcus sp. | reverse complement strand
TGACTGCTCTTGCAATGTCAGGAGTAACTGTGCCTGCCTTCGGGTTCGGCATAAGTCCTCTCGGACCAAGTACCTTACCAAGACGGCCTACAAGACCCATCATATCAGGAGTTGTTATGAGTACATCAAAATCCATCCAGCCTTCATTCTGGATCTTTGCTGTGAACTCCTCAGCGCCGACAAATTCTGCGCCAGCCTCCTGTGCCTTCTGTACGTTGTCGCCCTTGCAGATCGCAAGTACGCGTACCTGCTTACCGGTTCCGTTCGGAAGTACGATAGCGCCTCTTACCTGCTGATCTGCATGACGTGAGTCAACACCCAGCTTTACATGAAGCTCTACTGTCTCGTCAAACTTTGCAGTAGCTGTTTTGAGGCATACATCAATTGCCTCTTTAGCATCATATGCCATTGTTTTGTCGACAAGCTTTGCAGCCTCGACATATTTCTTACCGTGTTTCATTGTTTTCCTCCCTGTTGAGTGGTAAATATCGGATCAATTTCCTCCCACCCGGGTCATCAGTCTACTACTTCAACACCCATTGAGCGGGCTGTGCCTGCAATCATGCTGGCAGCAGCTTCTACGCTTGCAGCGTTAAGATCGGGCATCTTCTGCTCTGCGATCTTCTGGATCTGTTCCTTTGTGATCTTTGCGACCTTCTTCTTATTCGGTTCGCCCGACGCTGTCTCGATGCCGCATGCCT
Organism: uncultured Ruminococcus sp.; assembly: GCA_902772955.1. Classification (GTDB taxonomy): domain Bacteria; phylum Bacillota; class Clostridia; order Oscillospirales; family Acutalibacteraceae; genus UBA1213. The sequence continues at coordinate 1,538 of CACYCV010000041.1, read as the reverse complement.
TTTTGATAAGAACTGCAGCCGGCGGTGTCTTGGTTACGAATGTGAAAGAACGATCCGCATATACCGTGATTACGACAGGGATGATAAGTCCCGCGTCATTCTTGGTACGTTCGTTGAATTCCTTTGTGAACATTGCAATGTTTACACCATGCTGACCTAATGCCGGGCCAACAGGCGGCGCCGGGGTTGCTTTTCCGGCAGGTATCTGCAGCTTTATCAAGCCTGTTACCTTCTGAGCCATTTTGTTTGCACCTCCAAAATTCGTGGTAAATGTCGGAGCGGTACCTGGATTTCCGCTTCCTCCCACGAGGGAATGATCCCTCTATCATAACGGTTTCCCGTTACTTGCCTTTTTCCTCATTCAACTGCTTCAACATTTGTTGCAGGCAGCTCTACGGGGATCCTGCGTCCGAACATATTTCCTATTATCGTGACGCTGTTGTTTTCTTCATCGACTGATTCAACTACACAGACTGAATCCTCAAACGGACTGTCCTGTCCGGTGATACGGACCATATCACCCGGCTTGAAGCGGAATCTCTTCTCTGCCTCAGCTTCTTCACCGCTTTCGAGTCTGAGCTCCTCCACTTCATCATCTGTGAGCGCCGGCGGTGCATTATGCACTACCATTCCGTCGATCTTCTCGGTCGCATTCATGGAATTAAGTCCGACAAAGCCGGTACAGCCTCTTACGGATCTGACAACATTCTGGTTGTCATCGGTCATTACCATCTTGATGAATACATAGCTCGGGAATATTTTGTATTCCGTGATGATCTCTGTATCCTCCTCAACGTAATCGCCGTTTTCATCCCTTACGAACTTTCCGTCCTTGCCCTTGGCCTTTCTTTTCACAACCTCCCTGACTCTTTCAACAGGGATCACGACCTCTTTGATCTGGTCCTGAAGGCCCATATTTTCGACCTTCTGCTTCAGCGTGGTCAGCACCTTATTCTCGTATCCGGAATATGTATGCACTATATACCATCTGGCTTCTCCGGCGTTTTCCGAAGTACTGCGTGCAGTATTCTGTACTGTGCTCTCCCCGCCTGGATTCTGATCGCCTAACATAGTATCTCCTCCGTCCGCTGAATCAATTTCCTGCTACGTCCATTACGAGACCGAACAGCCACTCGAGTCCGAAGTCAAGACCAAATATTACCAGTCCAACAACAAGCATTGCAAGAAGTACTATTCCGGTATTCTTGAATGTTGTTTTTGCTGTAGGCCATGTGATCTTTCGGATCTCACTCTTGGTGTCACGGAAGAATTTTGAAATGCCCTTGCCTGCTCTTACAAAGAAATTAGGCTTTTTCTCGGGCGTTTTTTCCTTTGCCATAGCCACCCTCCGTTCTGATCACTTCGTCTCTCTGTGCAGAGTATGCTTTTTGCAGAATCTGCAGTACTTGTTCATCTGGAGTCTGTCAGGATCGTTTTTCTTGTTTTTCATCGTGTTGTAGTTGCGCTGTTTGCACTCTGTGCAGGCTAGTGTTATTTTTACTCTCATGTCGGCACCTCCCGGTATTTCGGAATAATTT
>CACYCV010000040.1 GCA_902772955.1 uncultured Ruminococcus sp. | reverse complement strand
TATTCTGAACTCCGGACAGCGGAACCGTTTCCGGCATTTCCTGGGACGGAGCACCTGCCGACGGAACAATTTCTGTTCCGCAGAAGGGACAAAGCCCGAAATTCTCATTAAAGGTGTTGCCGCACTTGCTACAGATTACCATGGTAGCCCTCCTCTATCGATAATTGAGTTGACCTGTCAGCCAACCAATGATGTTACCAGCTGTGTCACCGTCACCCCGGCAGCCTGCGCCATATCCAGCAGGTACTGAGGAGGCAGCGGAACGGTTCTTGGCTTTCCTACAGCGATTCCCCCGCTGCATTGGTAAACCCGTTCCAGAAGCTGATCCGCCGTTACAGCGGCCGCAACATCATTTTTCAGCACTCCGCACAGATAGGAAGTTGTTTCCTCCGGAACCCCTCTGCTGCGGATAAGCTGTTCCAGCTCCGCACCGGACGGCAGCTCTTCAACGGAAGGCTTTCCGAACAGCATGGCCACCAGAATCCTGACAAACGCCAGCGCATCGGCCTTTTCCGCCTTTTCCTCCGAAGCAATTCCTGCAATCCCCGTAACGTCACACAAAAGAAGCGTTTTGTCCGTGAGATAAATACAGCCTGCGTCCAGATTTCCATGAAAAATATGCTGATCATGCATCAGCTTGAGCGCCACAATAATCGGCAGCAGCTGGGATTTTACGGTTTCAAAGGGCTGCGGACCCGCCTGCAGCAGAAAATCCGCCAGTGTCATTCCGGAAACATATTCCCACACCGCATAGGCATCCTCTCCCTGTGCCCTGCAGGTATAGACGGAAGGGAGAGAGGAAACGTCCAGCAGGGCCAGACGCTGATAAGTTATCACAAAGCGTTCCCGCCGCTCATAGCGTTTGAAATCAAATTCTGTCTGTGCCGCCGGCTTCTGCGCCGCCGAAACAGCCAGCTGACGAAAAATCACCCTGCGGTCCATAACGGTATCCCAGGCAAGATAGGAGGTCCCGCTGTCATCCGTCCGCAGTGCCCTGCCGATGATATAGCGCTGGTCCATACAGGCTTCCGGCGCCAGCAAGCCATCTCCGGGCTGATAGCTGCTTCTGACAAAGCCGCAGCAGGGACAGCATTCCTTGCTTTCTTCCGGTATTTCGTTCATACATCCAATACAATACGCCATCTTTATCTCCTCATCTCCTGCACCCCTGTTCCCGTTCATCCCAACAGCACAATTTGCTGGGACTCGTCCGTCAGGGACAGCACCGTTCCCGGCGGAAGCATCACAGGAATCTGAAAGGGCATTCTGATTTTTTGCAGATAGACTCCGTTTTTGGAGGTATCCGTCACCAAAAACATTTTCTGTTCTTCGTCAAATTCCACCGTACAATGGATTCGGCTGATTTTCTGAGAGGGCATCACCAGCTCACATGGCACCTCTCTGCCGATGCGGATCCTTTCACGGGAACCGAGGGTCAATACGGCACCTTCTCTGACACCGCAGCGCACAAAAATTCCCGGCTGCCGCTGTTCCGGTCGGCTTTGAAGCTTTGAGCGGACATTGGGTCGATTCTTCATCATCTCATCCATACCGCACCAGAACCACAGTGGTATTGTCCTGACCCCGTCTGGCATAACGCAGTGCCGCCGCTGTCAGTTCATCCGCCGCCCGCTGTAAATCAAAATAATTATCTGTCAGAATGGCCAGAATCCGCTCGTCCGAAAGTGACTTATACAATCCGTCACTGCACAGCAAAATCTGATCTCCCGGCATCAGCTGCACCGGCGCCTCACTGAGATCTACCAAGGATACTCCGCCGATTCCCAGAAAGCTGATAAGGGCCTCTGCCTTGCTTTCCTCACTGCGGTATTGCTCCAGTGTCAGCTTGCCGTTGATATACATTTCATTCAGCATCAGACGGTAATTATGCTCCCGCACAATACACTGCATGGTTCCGCCGCGGACAACATAGATTTTGCTGTCGCCAACCGATACCCAGTGCATCACACCGTCCTTGATATGCACCGCTACAATCGTTGAACCGGCACCGATGGGGCGGCCCGTTTCGTCGCTGATATGAGCCACCATGTCATCTATCTTAACCACTTCACGGTACAGAAAGCTGCGGACGTCCGGATCCGTCAGACGGATATAATCCTCCAGCAGGGTCTGGATTCCCAGACCGCTGGCACGTTCGCCGCCCTCCAGACCTCCCATGCCGTCACACACCACTGCCAGGTCGCCCATGGGAGTTTCGATACAGGCATAGGAATCCTGCTGATATTTTCTGGTGCCCATGATACTGGAGGCCACCATCGTCACGGAAGGGATGGGTTCATACTTTTCGGTTGCAATGTTATGTTCTTCCGACATATACATGATTTATTCCCCCAAAATCAATCGGTATCTTGTGTTGGCAAGAATAATCAGATCCTGCTTTGCCACATAATATCTGACACCCTTTTCCATCCGGATATAGTTGATATAGGTGCCGTTGGTGGAGCAGTCCTCAATGCAGAACTGCTTTTTTTCGCCGTCAAACATCAGCTTGCAATGCAGCTTGCTGACGTTATCGCAATTCGGAAAAACAATATCACATTTCGTGGATCTTCCCACCAGCACTTCTTTGTTCTCTTCAATCTTGAAGCGTTCCTGCACAGCTCCGTCAATGCTGACAGAGACATACACACAGTTTTCGTCGTTTCCTCTTTCACTGATCAGTGCTTCCAGCTCATCCAGGAATTCCCCGATGGTATTGGTACGATCCGCCGGACGCAGCATCAGAGCATGATCCACCGCATCCGAAATATCCTGTCCCACATCAGGGCGCAGCGCGCACAGAGGCTCATATTCCGCTCCCGTCAGACGATCGGTGGCTCTTGGAATAATCTTGCCGGTCAGAATATAGTAATAGGTGCTGGCCAGGGCATACAAATCCGTAAAGGGACCCTGAAGATCCGTAGAGGAATACTGTTCAATCGGAGCAAATCCATGCTTGAGGGTAATCGTATAGTTGCTGTTGCTCATAAAGAAATTCTTGGCGCTGCCGAAATCAATCACCACAACCCGTCCGGAGGCCAGAATCATAATATTCTCAGGGCTGATATCCCGATGCAGATAGCCCTTTTCCTTATGGATCAGATCCAGGGTACGGCCGGCCTTGATGATAATCTCACTGGCCACCTTAAAGTCCATGCCATGCTCTGGCACCAGCCGTTTCAGGGTCACTCCCTCCAGGTATTCCATCACATAATAGGCCGTTCCGTTTTCTTCAAAGCAGTCGGTCACCTTCACCACGCCTGAAATGTTGTTCATTTCTCCGATGATGTTGGCTTCTTCGATAAAACGCTGAATACCATGGTCAAATTCCTGAATACGATTCTGCCGGGTATATTGGATGGACACACCGTCCTGGGCACGGACAACCAGTCCCATGGGGAAATACTCCTTGACACACACCCGCGAATCGGTCACCAGATCATACGCCACATAGGTGATGCCAAAGCCTCCCGCTCCCAGGGACCGGCCGATAACATAGCGCTTTTTCAGCCGGTAAAACAGCTTCAGGTCTTCTATACAAGTGCCGTCCTTCATTTCATATCCGCAGGCAGAGCAGTTGACTCCGTCAAAGGCATGTGTAAAGCAATTAGGACATAACATACGAACCCACCTCTTTTTTTCTCAAAGGAAATGACCGGAGCCGCCGTCAGTTCCAGCTGACTGTCACGCGGATGGAGCCTGCCGTGATCACATCATTCCTGGACAGCTTCTGGCGGGAGGTAATACGGACGCCATTCAGGGATGTTCCGTTCGTGGAATGCAAATCCGACAGGAAATAACTGTCATTTTCCTTTTCAATCATAAATTGTTTTCTGGCCAGATATTTATCTTCAATGCAGACATCGCAATCGGCACTTCTGCCCACAACCAGCTTCTTTTCAAATTCCACCTCAGAAACATTGCTTTCTCCGCCGGAAAGCTGGATTCTCATAAAGATAGTCGCCGTTTCTTTGATGTTGACCACATATTTGGGTGCCTTCTTTTCCATCTGGGCCACAACAACCTCCTGGGGAGCCTGTTCTGCAGCAGGCGGTGCAGGAGCCATTGGTACTGACGGAGCTGAAGGTGCCTGGGGAACCGCGAAGATTTCCGGCGTCTCTTCGCGATGCGTACCGCGCTTTTTGACCTTGATGACCAGAATCAGCAGAACGACAATGACCAGCAAAACAACGCCTGCCAGAGAAATCAACACAATCCACAGCATCTGATTGTCATTGCTGTTCTGTTCAGCGGGAGGATCCACTCCCTCCAGAGAAACCTGCAGACTGTTGGCCGGCGGGTTCTTTTCCATAGAATCGTCAAAAATATTCTTGCAGCTGATGGTATAGTCTCCCCTGACCACATCGGCATCAAAGGTCAGAATCGTCTGATAGGTGCCGTCCTTTGCTTCATAGGCGGCTTTGGCGGCTGTATATTCCTTGCCGGAGCCGTCCACCATAGAAAAATTCTCCGGCTTATCCGCATTTTTCACATTCTCGCTGAAGGCAATCCGGATCCGGTTGGTTCCGTCCGGCTCTGCCGAAAGGATTATGGGAGCGGTTTCGTCCTTCTGCCAGCGGGAGATCATTGCCTTTTTTGTTCTGGTCAGCTCCTTGTCGGCAAATCTGACCGTGATCATTGCCTCCTGAAAATCCGCTATGTTGTTTTCCGCACGGAGAGTAACCACCACAGTGGAGGAAATTTCATCCAGTACCTCATTGGTCAGCTTGGAAAACGCTTCCACCGAACCCGGAATCTTCACAGAGCCGCCGGTTCTGCGGGACATTTCTCCCAGCTTCTGGTTGGCGCTGTCAGAGGTGCTGACTGCCGAAACCGTATGCACGGGAATATTGTATCTGAGCAGCAGGTCCATGGTTTCCTCCATAGACTCCTTTCCCACTGCCTCATCATAGCCGTCGGTAAACAGGATACATTCCCGTCTGGCATAATTATCTTTATAGTTGCTGTCGGCCTGACGTGCCATCTTGGCAAGTGCTGCATACAGAGAGGTTGCGCCGCTGTTGGCGTGAATCGACTGCAGCACCTCCGTCAGGGGCTTTTCCGGTTGATCCGAACGATAAACCTCCTTCACCTGGTTGCCGAAAGTCATCAGGAACATTCTGTCATTGCTTCTCAGACGGTCACTGATCTGACTGACCGACTGCTTCATATTGTCAAAGGCTTCCTCACTGATGGAAACGGAAACATCCAGCAAAACATAGTAGTCAACTCCGTCCTCCCCGTCAGAAGGACTGCTGACATCAGTACAGGTCAGAGGTCTGTCGCCGCAAAAGCCTGTGATTTTCGTTTTGTCTGCATAGGCCGGATCGATATGAGAAAAATAAACCTTGATTTCGGGCATATTGACATAAACCTGTTCGATTTCCGAAACCGGATCATTTTCCTCCGCCGATACGGGAACAGCAAAGCACGGCAGTACCAGAAGCATCGCCATCAGCCATGCTGTAAGACCAAAATATTTTCCCGATTTTTTCAATCCCATGATTTTGTCCCTCCGCAATACGGTATGAACTCCAGCTTTGTGCTGCCAAGCTGGAGAATATCATTCATTTTCAGACCGGCGGATGATTTCAGCAGCTCTCCGTTCAGATAGGTAAGTGTTTCTCTGCCGGGCGTCACAAAAAAGCGGTTGCTCTTCCGGTCATACACCACAGCACAATGGCTCTTTTCACCGATCAGGGAATCTCCTGTCAGACACACCTCCGAATCGGCCGAGGTGCCAATCCGGTTAAATCCGGAAAACAGCCGGTAATCCCTGCCTTTATTGGCACCCTCACAGCAGACAAGCCAGCCCGTCACATAATTATTGCCGGTAAATTCGGAATAATACGAAACGGTACGGTTGACATCGGTATCATCGGCTCTGCGGCTGATGACAATCTTGCGCACCTTCTGTCCGCCCTGCTGATTGCCTCCGGACGAAGCATCGGGACGCCCGCATTCGGGGCAAACGGTATAATATCGGTCATCAAACAAATGACCTGTTTCACAGACTTTAATGGCCATGCTCCTACCCTCCGGATCCTACATTATTGAATTCTGACCGTAACCGCCGTGTAATTATCGGCATCCGGCACAGTCGCTCTTTCCCTGACCACAGCCGTCATCCGATCCAGCCATTCCTGAGCGGTTGCGGAGTCCTGCAGGCATTCTTCTATTTCTTCGTCTGAGATCAGTGTCCAGAAGCCGTCCGTACAAATCAGAAACGCACTTTCCCGGTCATAGTCCAACGCATCCGGCGACAATTCATAGCTCTTGCCGTCCCATTCTTCACCGATACAGCGCAGCAGACGGTTTCTGTCCGGATGACTTCTCACCTCTTCCGGAGAAATCTGTCCCACATCACAAAGAAGCTGTGACATACTATGATCATGGGAACGCAGTAAAATGCTTCCCGCACGGAAGCAATACACTCTCGTATCACCGATGGTGCCAAAAGCAGCCTTGCCCTGACGGAAAATCAGCACCGACAAGGTAGTTTTCATGGAATGCCGCTCTCCCCGTTCCTTTTTTTCAAACAGCACCCGTTTTTGTGCGGATTCAAAAATGGTTTTTGTCAGCTCCTCCTGCTCCGGAAAAGCCCTGAAAACATCTGCCGCCGTCTGTACGGCCAGATGAGCCGCTTCGTCTCCGCGGCCATGACCGCCGAGTCCGTCAGCCACACTGAAGCATTGTGTCTGATCATCCACAATTTCCACCGAGACAGCGTCTTCATTGACGTCGCGGCCGCCCTGTTCGGTCATGCTTGCAAATTCAATCATAGCAGAATCCTCCCGGTTAAAATATCACAGGCCGCTGTCTGTTTTCCGGAACCTTTTTCAGACAGCAGCGTCAACAATTCGATAATTTCACAGTCTAATTATAATGAATTCCTGATGCTTTGTCAATATTACGAGATATTTTTTGGGGTTTATCAAATTTTTTGGGTAATTTCAGCAAGTGCACAATAAAAACACCGAAGCCGAAAAAATATAATCTGGCTTCGGTGTGAGAGAATTTTTATCTTCTCTTCTTTCTGCTCTGAGGCTTTCTGGCACCGGACAGATTAGGTTTTACCGGAGCCGCTGCCTTTGCGGGAGCCTCAGCGGGCTCTTCTTCCGCATCCTTACCTGCAATAAATTTATAGACCATTGCCGCCAGCACGGCGCCGACAATCGGGGCGATGATAAACACCCAGACGTTAGAAAAGGCTTCGCCGCCCTTAAACACAGCGGGGCCAAAGCTTCTTGCGGGGTTTACTGATGTGCCTGTGAAATAGATGCCGAAAATATGAACGAGAGTAAGTGTCAGACCGATGACGATACCGGCAACGGAACCGTTTTTCACCTTGGAGGTAACACCCAGAATGGCAAGAATGAATACAAATGTCAGGATAATCTCAATAAGAAGGGACGCCCAGACGTTATTGCCCTGATAAAGGCCATTGGTACCAAGACCCGTATCAGGAAACTTGTCGTTAAACAGACCAAGCAGCAAAGCACCGCCTGCAATACCGCCCAGGAACTGAGAGGCAATATAGGCTCCGAACTCACTGCCCTTCATTTTTCCGCTGATAAACACAGCAATCGAAACCGCAGGATTGATATGGCAGCCTGAAACATTGCCGATGGAATAGGCCATTGCCACGATCACCAGACCGAAGGCCAGCGCCGTCATAAAATAAGCGGCATTCATGCTATTGCCATTACATCCGGTCACAATAGCGGTTCCACAGCCAAACAGTACCAGAACGAAGGTCCCGATAAATTCGGCCACGCATTTTTTAAACAACTGCATAATAATTCCTCCTTTAATACATCCCGCTGTACACGGTATTAATTTATGTCTATTATACGGCATCATTATGGGATAATCAACTACAATTTCGTATAATAACTATAAAATTTTTGTAACAAATCAGTGAATGGTAATTTTTTGTCCCACCTGACAGCCGGAGCATCCTGCCGCTGACCTTCGACGACACAAGCCGGGCATGATTTACGCTCTAATCTAAAAAAGGGCAGCAAGGGAAAGAACACCCTCGCCGCCCGTCATTTTTTATGATTTCTTGCGGTAATCAACTGTCAGATGCAGTCCCAGAACCCATCCAGGGTTGCAAAATAATCCTCCACTGTTTCGGCACGGCGGATTTCCACGAAGGATCCGTCCTCCCGCAGCAGAATTTCCGCAGAGCGCAGCCGTCCGTTATAGTTATAACCCATTGCAAAGCCATGGGCACCCGTATCATGAATAACCAGAATATCCCCGATATCAATTTTCGGAAGGGGACGGTCGATAGCAAACTTATCGTTGTTTTCACACAGGGAGCCTGTCACATCCACCACATGGTCACAGGGCTCGTTTTCCTTGCCCAGCACCGTAATATGATGATAAGCGCCATACATGGCGGGGCGCATCAGGTTGGCAGCGCAGGCATCCACTCCCACATATTCCTTATGGATGTGCTTTTCATGAATCACCTTTGTCACCAGATGGCCATAGGGTGCCAGCATAAAGCGTCCCAGCTCCGTAAAGATACTGACATCGCCCAGTCCGGCAGGAACAAGGATTTCTTCAAAGGCCTGTCTGACGCCTTCCCCGATCACCATAATGTCATTGGGTTCCTTATCGGGAGTATAGGGAACCCCCACACCGCCGGAAAGATTGATGAAGCTGATATGCACACCGGTTTCTTCCTTCAATTCCACAGCCAGTCTGAAAAGGATTCTTGCCAGCTTGGGGTAGTATTCATTGGAAACCGTATTGCTGGCGAGAAAAGAATGAATTCCGAATTCCTTGGCGCCCAGCTCCTTCAATCTCAGAAAAGCATCACGGATCTGCTGTCTGGTCATACCGTATTTGGCATCTCCGGGATTATCCATAATCGCGGTAGACACTGAGAAGGTTCCGCCAGGATTATAACGGCAGCAAATTGTTTCTGGAATACCGCAGACCCGCTGCAGCATATCAATATGAGTAATGTCATCCAGATTAATGATAGCGCCGATCTCATTGGCAAAGCGGAATTCTTCCTCCGGTGTATCGTTGGAAGAGAACATGATTTCCGGATTTTTGAATCCGCATTTCTGGCTCATCAGCAATTCCGCATAGGAAGAGCAGTCTGTACCGCAGCCCTCCTCCTTGAGAACCCGGAGAATCGCGGGGGTCGGTGTTGCTTTTACGGCAAAATACTCTTTAAATCCTTTATTCCACGAGAAAGCCTGTTTCAGCTTTCTGGCATTTTCCCGGATACCCTTCTCGTCATAAATATGGAAGGGTGTAGGGAATTGCCCAATAATTTCCTCTGCTTTTTCCTTTGTAATAAACGGTGTTTTTAACATACACAGGTTCCCCCCTGAAAATAAAAAATACAGCATTATTTTACAACATCCCCCATCATTTTGTCAACCCAGTGCTGACTGGGATCACGGAAATCAACTTTCTTCTCCGGAATATCGGGACTCTGTCCCAAACCCTGCCGGGGAGAACCCTTTTCCAAAAAAACTTGTATTTTTTCCATCAAAGAACAACAGAAAAAAGGGTATATTTTTAAAAATTGATTTCCCTGGACTGGGATCTTGGGGCTTTGCCCCAAACCCCACCAAGGGACGAGAAGTCCCTTGGAACCCTCTGCAGGGACGCAGTCCCTGCACCCAATGACTGAATGATGGTGAAAAAACCGGAAGAATGCTTTGCTAAATTCGTTTTCGGGGTTCTCAGGGGGACTTTTTCGCAAAAGTCCCCCTGAGTCGCACTCTGCAGAGTGCGAAACTCCGCAAAGCCCCAAGATTGCAAGGTTAGCGGTTGTCAAATCGAAAAAAATGATATATAATAGGGAATAACAGACAAAGGAATAGAAAAGGAGCGAACAAAATGATTTCTCAGAAGTTTTTGATCACCAACCCTGTAGGACTGCATCTGCGTCCGGCAAGAGTTTTTTCCGCAGAAATGATGAAGTTTGACTGTGACATCACCGTTGTGTACAAAAATCAGCGCGTTAATGCCAAAAGTATTCTTAACGTGATGGCCGCCTGTATCCCCTGTGGGGCAGAAATTATCCTGGAATGCAGCGGCTCCGATGAAGAACAGGCACTGCAAAGGGCAGAAGAACTGATCGAAAACGATTTTGAGGAATAAGGTTTTTTCCGTCTTTCGCAAAACGCTGACTCCATCGGCTGTTGTGGAAAGGATTTCAGATTTATTTTTCTTTTAAAGAATCATTCGTCAAAAATAACAGGTATAATGAAGGAAGCACTGATAAAAGCCCGTGCTACCGCTCTGGCACCCCATACATCACAGGAGGACATACAGCATGATCAAAATAGGACTGGATATCGGTTCAACCACCGTAAAATGCGCTGCGTTGGACGAGAACAATCAACTGATTTATCAGGTATATGAACGCCATTATTCTCAGATTACAGAAAAGGTGGCCGATTTGCTCAGAAAGCTGCGCAAGGAACTGCCGGAAGCCGATCAGGCTGTTATCGCCATGTCCGGTTCGGCCGGTATGGGCGTAGCCGATGTGTGCGGTATTGATTTCATTCAGGAGGTCTATGCCACCCGTATTGCCGCCAACACCTTTATTCCCAAAACTGACGTGGTCATTGAGCTGGGAGGAGAGGATGCCAAGATTCTTTTCCTGTCGGGCGGTATGGAGGTGCGCATGAACGGCTCCTGTGCCGGCGGCACCGGTGCCTTCATTGATCAGATGGCCACGCTTTTGAACGTACCCATTGAGGAACTGGACGGACTTGCGGCAAAACACGAAAAAATCTACACCATTGCTTCCCGCTGCGGCGTTTTTGCCAAAACGGATATTCAGCCTCTGTTGAACCAGGGCGCTAAAAAGCCCGATATCGCCGCCAGCATCTTCGGTGCCGTGGTTAATCAGACCATCGCCGGACTGGCACAGGGACGTGAAATCAAGGGAAACGTGGTCTATCTGGGCGGTCCGCTGACCTTTTTGCCCCAGCTGCGTCTGAGCTTTGACCAGACCCTGAAAACAACCGGCCTCTGCCCGGAGCATTCTCTGTATTATGTGGCCATGGGCGCTGCCCTCTGTGCCGAAAAGACCATTGATCTTGATGAAACCATTGACAGGATCGCCCATTACAGGGGATCCGGCAACTTTGCTTTCAACAAACCGCTGTTCCGGAACCAGCAGGAACTGGATGAATTCCGTGCCCGTCATGCCAAGGCAACGATCCGCCGCGGAGAACTGAAGGGCTATGCAAAAAAGGTCTACATCGGTCTGGACGCGGGTTCCACTACCGTCAAAGGGGTTGTGGCCGCCGAAGACGGTACCCTGCTCTATTCCGAATACCTGCCCAACAGCGGCAACCCGGTTCCCATCGTCAAGAATTTTCTGGAACACGTCTATGAGATCAATCCGGACATCCATATTGCAGGCTCTGCCGTTACCGGCTATGGCGAGGAAATCATCAAAAACGCCTTCAGCGTTGATCTGGGGGTCGTGGAAACCATTGCCCATCTGACGGCTGCCAAAAGCTTTATGCCGGATGTGGAATTTATCATTGATATCGGCGGACAGGACATCAAATGCTTCAAAATCCGCAACGGTGCCATTGACAACATTTTTCTCAATGAGGCCTGTTCCTCCGGCTGCGGTTCCTTCCTGCAGACCTTTGCCAATGCTCTGGGCTATTCCTCCCAGGAATTTGCACAATTAGGTCTGCTGGCAAAGCAGCCTGTGGATCTCGGCTCCCGCTGTACCGTGTTTATGAATTCCTCCGTCAAGCAGGCGCAAAAGGACGGCGCCACCATCGAGGACATTTCCTCCGGCCTGTGCCTGAGCGTGGTGAAAAACGCTTTGTATAAGGTAATCCGTGTTGCCAATCCCTCCGAGCTTGGCAAAAAGATCGTGGTTCAGGGAGGCACCTTCCTGAACGATGCCGTTCTGAGGGCCTTTGAACAGGAAATGGGCGTCAATGTTATCCGTCCTGAAATTTCCGGCCTGATGGGTGCATACGGAGCGGCTCTCTATGCACTGCAAAAGGGCAGTGATAAATATCATTCCACCATTCTGACTCCGGAACAGCTTTCTGTCTTTACCCATGAAATCCGTTCCGTCAACTGCGGCGGGTGCAACAACCACTGCCGTCTGACCGTCAACACCTTCAACGACGGAAGACGCTTTATTGCCGGCAACCGCTGCGAAAAGCCTGTCACCAAAAAATCTCCGGATGACAGCATGAACATCTATCAATATAAGCTCAAGCTGCTGCGGCAGTACCGGCCCGTCAAAGGAACCCGGGGCAAGATCGGCATTCCCATGGGACTCAATATGTTTGAGCTGTATCCCTTCTGGCATACCTTCCTGACCCGTCTTGGCTTTGAAGTAGTGGCCTCTCCGTTTTCCAACCGGAAGCTCTATCTTGACGGTCAGCACACCATTCCCTCCGACACGGTCTGCTTCCCTGCCAAACTGATCCACGGCCATATCCAGTGGCTGCTGGACAACGGCATTAAAAATATTTTTTATCCCTGCATGTCCTACAACTTTGACGAACACCTTGGAGACAACCATTATAACTGCCCGGTGGTAGCTTATTATCCCGAGGTCATTTCCGCCAACGTCAGTGAAATCGAAAACATTACATTTTTCCATGAATTTGTCGGAATCCATCGCCCCAAGGACTTCCCGAAAAAAATATGTGCCCAGCTGCAAAAATACTATCCGGATATAGACCTGCGGGACGTCCGGAACGCTGCCACTGCCGCCTATGGCGAATACGAGGATTATCTGTCCAAGATCCGTCTGTTCGGCAAGGACATTATTGACAAGGCACGGTCGCAAAAGAAAGCTATCATTGTCCTGGCAGGGCGTCCCTATCATGCCGATCCGGAAATCAACCACGGCATTGACAAGCTGATCACCAGCTTTGACGTTGCCATTGTCTCCGAAGACGTGGTGAGCTGCTATGAGCCAAAACACACTACCGGTGTACTGAACCAGTGGACCTACCATTCCCGGATGTATGCTGCCGCCGAATATGTCAGCCGTCAGCCGGACATGAACCTGGTGCAGCTGGTTTCCTTCGGCTGCGGAGTGGATGCCATCACCACCGATGAGGTCCGCGCCATCCTGGAACGCCACGGAAAAATCTATACGCAGATCAAAATTGACGAAATCACCAACCTGGGCGCCGTCAAGATCCGGTTGCGGAGCTTACTGGCCGCCATTGAATAATCATTGGAGCTGACACAAATTGACTGAAACAGAAAAAAAGGAAATTCTCGCCATGAGAAAAACCGTGATAGAAAACGAATTCCGGAATCTGAATGATATGCAGCGAAAGGCGGCCCTTGCCCTGCGGGGGCCGCTGCTGATTCTGGCAGGTGCCGGCAGCGGAAAAACCACCGTACTGGTCAACCGGGTTGCCCATATCCTGCGCTGGGGAGAAGCCTATGAAAGCGACGCGCTCTACGGAACCTACTCCCCCCAAGAGCTGGAAACCCTCCGGCAGTCGGCACAAGCCGGAACACCCGTCACAGACGAATTGGCAGAAAAGCTGTCGGTAGGCAGAGTTTATCCATGGCGGATTCTGGCCATCACCTTTACCAACAAGGCCGCCAAGGAGCTGAAGGAACGGATTACCGCCAAGGTGGGCGATATCGGCAATGATATCTGGGCCTCCACCTTTCATGCCTGCTGCACAAGAATTCTCCGGCGATACGGCACGTTGCTGGGATACTCCTCCCATTTTACCATTTATGACACGGACGACCAGAAAAAGTTGCTCAAGGACTGTATGAAGTCCCTGAGCATTGACGAAAAATTTCTGCCCGTCAAGAGCATTATGGCAGCCATCTCCGGCGCAAAAGACAGCATGATATCTCCCGATGCCTATCGCAGTGAGGCCGCAGAGGATCAGCGGCTGATTTCCATTGCAAAGGTCTATTCTCTCTATCAGAAACGGCTGCACTCCGCGGATGCCATGGATTTTGACGATATCATTTTCAACACCGTTGAACTGTTCCGGAAAAGTCCGGAGGTACTGGAGCAATACAGCGAACAGTTCCGCTATATCATGGTGGATGAATATCAGGATACCAACCGCATTCAGTACGAACTGGTCCATCTGCTGGCACAGAAGCATAAGAACCTGTGCGTTGTGGGCGATGACGACCAGAGTATCTATAAATTCCGGGGGGCTACCATCCGCAACATCCTTGATTTTGAGGATGATTATGACCATACCCGTGTCATCAAGCTGGAGCAGAATTACCGTTCCACCAAAAACATCCTTGCCGCTGCCAACAGTGTCATTGGCAACAACTATGAACGAAAAGACAAAGCCCTCTGGACGCAAAACGAAGAAGGCGAAAAAATCACCGTATACACCGCCTATGATGAGCGGGATGAAAGTGCCTACATTGCAGGCAGCATTAAGGAACAGGTGGAAAAGGGCGCCCGCTATGCGGATTTTGCCGTACTGTACCGGATCAACTCACAATCTCAGAGCATTGAACGTTCCTTTGTGCGGGAGGGAATTCCCTACCGGATCATCGGCGGCAGACGCTTCTATGAGCGCCGGGAAATCCGTGATATGATGGCCTATCTCAGTGTCATATCCAACCCGCAGGACGACATAAGATTGGAAAGGATTATCAACGTGCCCAAACGGGGAATCGGTGACAAAACCGTCAGCAACATCGCAGAAATCAGCCGTACCCTGGGACAAAGCATGCTGGATACCATGCGTCAGTCGGAGCAGTTTGAGGTACTGGTTAAAAGCAGCAAAAAGCTGCTGGAATTCTGCGACATCATCGACCAAATGACGGCCCTGCTGGAATCCATGCCTGCCAGCCGGATGTATGAAAAGCTGCTGGAGCTGCTGCAATATGAAACCTATCTGATCAAATCCAATGATTATACCGAAACCGCCGTGGACAACGTCCGGGAGCTTGCCTCCAGTATTGCCCAATATGAGGAGGAGCACGGCGAGGAGGCCTCTTTGCAGGGCTTCCTGGAGGAAACGGCTCTGATGACCGACATTGACGCCTATAACGAAACGGATGATTATGCCGTTCTCATGACACTGCACAGCGCCAAGGGACTGGAATTTGAAAATGTCTTTATTCCCGGCATGGAGGAAAATCTGTTTCCCGGCTACCAGTCCACCCTGGACGCCTCGGAAATGCAGGAGGAGCGTCGGCTTGCCTATGTTGGCATCACCCGTGCCAAAAAAACGCTCACACTCATCCATGCCAAGAGCCGTATGGTATTCGGTCATACCAACCGGAACCGTCCCTCCCGTTTTCTCAACGAAATCCCCGAAGCCCTGACCCATCAGACTCAGCGGGTCATCACTCCCGCTGAAGTCCCTGAAATGGAGCTTCCCACCCCTCGTGACGCCCGTCGGGCAGATATTGCCGTAAGCCGCACCATTTCGTCCTCCCCTGCCGCTTCCCAGAGCAGCCGCCAATATTCCGTAGGGATGCTGGTGAAGCACAAAGCCTTTGGCAACGGCATCATTCTGAATGTCAAGCCCATGGCCTCCGACAATCTGCTGGAAATCGCCTTTGACAGCGTGGGAACCAAAAAGCTCATGGCTAAATTTTCCAATTTGACCATTCTCTGAGAAACCCTCTTATTCTCATATTTCAACATCCCTGATGTTTTGGAATTCCGGTGTTGAAGATCACGGAGGTGTCCTTATGCCTGCCATTGTATCCCACTATCTGCTGGCCCAACGGGTCTATGAAGCGCTCTGTGAGCTGCGTCCCGGACTGAATCTGAATCATTCCGCTTTTGTCTGGGGGGCCTCCGGACCGGATCTGTTTTTCTGCCACCGGCTATTACCCTGCCAACCGGGAAGGAGCCTGCGTTCCTTTGGTACACGGATGCATCATGCTCCTGCTGACAGAATGCTGAATTATCTCATCGGCTATGCCCGCTGTGAGCGGGATGATCTGGTCATGAGCTATGCTCTGGGATTCATCACACACTATGCCTTTGATGCCACGGCGCATCCCTTTGTTTTGTATTTTTCCAACGTTTTATCCTATCTGCAGCCCCGCAAGCATCCCTCCGTCTGCCACAACGAGCTGGAGGCCGCTCTGGATTCCATTTTCCTTCGTATGGAGCAGCAAGGACGACACATTTCCTCTTTTCCGCTGCAGTCAGCGGCTCCTCTGGAGGAGAATGTCAACCGGGCCATTGCCCGTGTCCTGCAGGGATATCTGCTTTTTGAATTCGGATTTTGTGCTGCCGCATCCGAAATTGTCCGGGCACAGCAGGACTGGCATCATGCCCTGAAGGCATTATACGACCCTACCGGTATCAAGTTTCATCTGATCCGGCGGGGAGAACAGCTTCTGGGGCTGCCTCCCTTATTGTCCCCCATGCTCCGCCGGGATGTTCCGGACCTGAGCAACGATCCTGCCAATTTTCACCGTGCCCAGTGGTTTGATCCTTCTACAGGGAAAGAGCGCAGAGACACCTTTCCAGAGCTGACCGATCAGGCAGAGGCGCTGTCGGTTTCTCTCATCGCCCAGGTTCTGTCCGGACAAAAACTCACTCCGGAGCAGTGCCGCGCTTCCTTTTCCGGAAAGTGATGCCGACAGACCATCTTCCCGAACGGCAAAAGCATTAATTTTTCAGCCAACAGAACGCAAAATTTCCCCGGCGGCCTTTTGATAAGAGGCGTCGGGGAAATTTTCATTTTTAAAGGATTGGCACCTTATTCCGTACAGCCGTCACAGCATTCAGTCATGCTTTTTCCAACACTATAGTCAAAGGAATATTTGACAGGAATGCGGAAGCTCACCGTCTGAACCAACAAAAAATGGCAGGCATCCGGCTTGACACCATCGGCACAAAGCAGCTTTGGTTCTCCGCAGCATTCCGCTTCTATTCTTCCGATCTCCGCTTTGGGAACGACATCAATGGGAACATCAATATCCACCGAATGCTGAATGATTTTTTTGCACTCATCCTTTCCTTTTTCTTCTTCCGTTACACTGTATGGCTCATATAAATTGCTCATCATTCATCACCTTCCGGGAACCTCTGAAATCCTTCCTGATCACATTCCTTCGGTTTCCAAAGGCTCTCTTTTCTAAAACTCAAGGCATTTGCTGCCTTCCATTCCCATACTATGCCGGACACTCTCCTTTGGTGCCGATTTTTTGACGGCGGGTGGAGTTCCTCCGCTGTCAATTCGCGTCGCGCTCCACTCCGTTCCGCTCGGTTATGCCATGTCTAAACTTTACTGCCGCGGCTTCCACCCCACACGACGCTAACGCGCCGCTTTGGGGTGATTCTTTTTTGACCGAAAAGCCGCTTTAACTTCCCTTATATACGAACCTCCCTATAGAATTTATTCCGAAGGGGTGCAGGGGGCGACCGGAAAGCCACCTGCGTACACTGGATGTGTTCGCTTCACTAAACGATAAAACCGGATGTGATAAACATTCGTCAAGTTGTCCCGTGCGGTCACGCACCCTTTTTCAAAAGGCTTGCAGGGGCCAGGGACAGCGTCCCTGGGCACACTCCGCAGAGTGCGAAAAGCCCCGGCTGCCAGAGATGTTCTGACAGCCGGGACTGTTTTGAGAAATTATTGATTTGCGCCGCAGCATTTCTTGTATTTTTTGCCGCTGCCGCAGGGACAGGGCTCATTTCGTCCGATTTTGACCTTTTTCACTGTACGGTTGACGACGGTACCGTCCCCTTCCAGGTTTGTTACGGTAGGCTTCGCTACCTGCTCCCGCTTCATGAACTGGGCAGCCGCTTCCTGAACCCGTTCATCGGAATAAGCCTTTTCCTTCTTTTCCAGCTCATCCTCTGTGGTAGCAACAGCCTCTGCCTCCATCTGCTCCTGTACAGGATCCTCCGTTTCCGTGCTGCCGTCTACCGTGATGGTAGTTTTTTCTGCAGACAGTTTTTTATCCGTATCGGAGTCATCATCGCTCCGGATATCCACCTGCACATTCAGCGCAGCACGGGCTGCCTGCTGTGCGCGGATGGCTGCCTGTGCCGCTGCTCTGGCTCTTCCGCCGGCAGCCCGCTTGACGGCAAGCTCACGCATTTCATCCTGCTTTTTCAAACGTTCGCTGACACGCTTCGGAATCACCATGAGCATCTTGATGGTGTCCTCTCTGATACACTTGATCATATCGTCAAACATATCAAAGCCTTCCAGTCTGTACTCAACAACCGGATCATGCTGACCGTAGGAACGCAGACGAATGCCCTTTTTCAGCTCATCCATGGCATCGATATGCTCCATCCAGTAGTTATCCACGTTCTTGAGCAGATAGACACGCTCCAGCTCACGCATGGTATCCTCAGGAATCAGCTTTTCGTTTTCCTCATACTCCTTGGTTGCTTTTTCTGTGAGCATTTCAATCAGATATTCTTTTTCCAGATTTTCCAGCTCTTCGGCAGAATACACCAGGGTTTCTTCGTCATCCTCTGCAATCAGCCAGCCCTTCAGGGATTCCCGCAGACCCTTGAGATTCCATTCTTCCTTTTCTTCAAAGGGCAGATACTCTGCCACCTTGGCGGAAATGGTGTCGGGAATCATCTTGAGAATTGTCTCTCTCAGGTTTTCACCATCCAGCACCTGATCACGCTGGGTGTAGATAATCTCACGCTGACGGTTCATAACATCGTCGAAGTCCAGTACGCTCTTACGGATATTGAAGTTTCTGGCTTCTACCTTTGCCTGAGCGCTTTCAATGGTATGAGACAGCAGCTTGCTTTCCAGAGGCACTTCCTCTCCGCCGGGCATTCTGTTCATGATGGCGGAAATTCTGTCACCGGCGAACAGTCTCAGCAGATTATCCTCTGCCGACAGATAGAACCGGCTGGCACCGGGATCTCCCTGACGACCGGAACGGCCGCGGAGCTGATTGTCAATACGTCTGGATTCATGACGCTCCGTACCCATAATAAACAGACCGCCTGCTTCTCTGACCTTTTCGGCCTCCGCTTCCGTTTCGACTCTGTATTTTTCCAGCAGCTCTCTGTATTTTTCTCTGGCGTTGATAATTTCCTCGTCATCCGTCTCGGCATAACCGGTGGCTTCTTCAATCAGCTCCTCGGAGTAGTCCAGACGGCGCATTTCCGCTTTGGCAAGGAATTCGTCATTACCGCCCAGCTTAATATCCGTACCACGACCGGCCATGTTGGTAGCAATAGTTACCGCTCCCAGCTTACCTGCCTGTGCCACAATCTCAGCTTCCTTGGCATGGAGCTTAGCATTCAGCACATTGTGCTTGATGCCCTTCTTACGGAGCATACCGCTGAGTTCCTCTGACTTGTCAATGGATACCGTACCGACCAGCACCGGCTGACCGTTCTTGTTGGCCTCCATGATATCCTCAATCAGGGCAATATACTTGCCCTTTTCCGTTTTGAAAATCAGATCCGGCAGATCGACTCTCTGGATGGGCTTATTGGTGGGAATCTCAATAACATCCAGATGATAAATCTCGGAAAATTCCGTTTCCTCCGTCATCGCCGTACCGGTCATACCGGAAAGCTTGCGATACAGACGGAAGAAGTTCTGGAAAGTAATCGTGGCCAGGGTCTTGCTTTCACGCTGTACGCTGACGCCTTCCTTGGCTTCGATTGCCTGATGCAGACCCTCGTTGTAACGTCTGCCATACATCAGACGGCCGGTGAATTCGTCAACGATGATAACCTCGCCCTTTTCGTTGACAACATATTCGATATCCTTCCGCATAACACCGCGGGCCTTGATGGCCTGGTTGATATGGTGGGAGATCGTCATGTTTTCCGGATCGGACAGGTTTTCAACGCCAAAATATTTTTCTGCCTTCTTGACACCTACCGGCGTCAGGGTTGCGGTCTTGGCTTTTTCATCAACAATGTAGTCAATGCCCTGTTCGATATATTCTTCGTCGTTGTCAACCTTGCTGTCGGTTTCCGTAATGGTTTTGTATTTCATGGTCTTGGCCAGATCATCGGCTCTTTCATAGAGATCCGTTGATTTGTCACCCTGACCGGAAATAATCAGAGGGGTTCTGGCTTCATCAATCAGAATGGAGTCCACCTCGTCGACGATTGCGTAGCTGTGTCCTCTCTGCACCTTGTTTTCCTTATACACTACCATGTTATCACGCAGATAGTCAAAGCCCAGCTCGTTGTTGGTTGCATAGGTGATATCCGCATTGTAGGCAATTTTCCGCTGTTCGTTGTTGCAGTCGTGCTGCAGAATGCCTACCGTCAGACCCAGGAATCGATAGATCTTACCCATCCATTCTGCGTCACGCTTGGCCAGATATTCGTTGACGGTAACCACATGAACCCCGTCTCCGGCCAGTGCATTCAGATATGCCGGCAGAGTTGCCACCAGGGTTTTACCTTCACCGGTCTTCATTTCACTGATGCGTCCCCTGTGAAGAATAATACCGCCGATAATCTGTACCGGGAAATGCTTCATGCCCAGCACACGCCAGGATGCTTCACGGCAGACGGCAAAGGCCTCAGGAAGAATCTCGTCAAGAATTTTGTCCTTCTGTGCCCTGTCCAGCCCTTCCTCTTTAAATCTCTCTCTGAAACGATCCGTTTCCTTTCGAAGCTCCTCATCGGAATATTCCTGATATTTCTTTTCCAGCTCGAGAACCTTGTCCACTAAAGGCTGTATTTTTTTAAGTTCTTTACGGCTGTTTCTGCCGTTAAACCATTTTTTCAGTCCCATCGGTTGTCACCTCATAAATCTTTCTGAAAGAATTCCCAACTATTATAGCATACTTTTTCCGGTAAATCAACAAGTTGACAGCGGATTCTTCTCTCAAATTCACGCTTTTTTATACAGTGCCGTCAGCAGCCTTCACCCGATGGCAAGGGCAGTTCCAAAAAAGGGAAGTAAACAAAAGAAAAAATACGGCAAAGCTATAGGAAAATGCAGAAAACTGTGGTATAATAGTCATATCCGGGATTTTTCCCGTTCCCATACAATCAAAGGCGGTGGAAGCATGAAACGCTTGGATAATGAAAATAGCAGAAAAATCAATTATGCTGCCGATATTCCGGAGCTGGAACGGTTTTATGAGCGGCAGTTCGACATGATAAAAAAAGGCAATACCGACCTTGTCACCCTGGAACTGGTCATGCTGGGCAAGGCATTGGATTTCTTCCATTTTGTCAAAACGCGGCTGGGCATCGAGCTGGGAACCAAGGAGGGTGCTGTACAAACCTTCGAAGAGGTGCTGGACGCCATGGAACGGGGAGTTATCCAGGACAACGTCTTTTCGGAAGACGGCGGCAGCATTGCCGGCATTGCCAGCGCCTATCTGGGACTGCTGATCATTGCCAATATCGGCGGCGTCTGGGAGGATACCGAAAGCGGCATGTCCGTGAACGTCAACGGCCGTGCGGCTTATGTATTTGATTATATCGAAAAACGGCTGCTGGGCTTATCCGCACTGGATGCTGTCACCTTTTTCAATTCCGTCAGAACCGTCGGTTAACGGCGGTGTGACACCCGATACAAGGAGGCCTGAATGTTATGGCTAATTACAGAGCGGACAGAATGTCCGAGGATATCCAAAGGGAAATTGCCGCCATCCTTCGGGAAATGAAGGATCCCCGGCTGCATAACGGAATTATCAGCGTCGTTCGCTGTGAAACCGCCCACGATCTCTCCTACAGCAAAATCTATATCAGCTCCATGAACGGTCTTGACACCGCCAAAGAGGCCGTCAAGGCACTGAAAAATGCCCAGGGCTTCATCCGGCGGGAGCTCGGCACCAGACTGAAGCTGCGCTATGCCCCCGTGCTGGCTTTTGAGGCCACCGACTCCATCGAATACAGCGCCAATATTTCCCGCATTTTAGGAAGTATTCAATATACGCAGACAACAGGAGCGGATGCCGTTCCCGAACAGACGGAAGAGGAATCCGAAACGGAATAAGGAGCTGTTGAAATGACCACCATCACCATCGAAAAAGCCGCTGCCATGCTGGCACAGCAGGATCATATTCTGGTTTTGATGCACAAATCCCCTGACGGGGATGCCATCGGATGTGCCTACGGTCTGTGCAAAGCCCTGCGAAAAATGGGCAAGCAGGCACAGCCCTTGTGCAGCGACCCCATTTCGGCCAGATACGACTATCTGACCTCCGGCTTTGAAGTCCAGCACTTTGACCCGGCCTTCATTGTCAGTGTCGATCTGGCAGATACAAAATTACTGGGAGACGCCCTGATGCCCTATGCCGACCGGATTGACCTGTGCATTGATCACCACGGGTCCAATACCGGTTTTGCCAGATACGGCACCGTGGACGCGTCTGCTGCCGCCTGCGCCCAGCTGCTGATTCCCCTGATCAAGGCTATGGGAGCCGTTATTGACAAACCTGTTGCGGATGCTGTTTTTACAGGCATTACCACTGATACGGGCTGCTTCAAATTTTCCAACACCAACGCCGACACCCATCACCTGGCCGCCGAAATGATCGAATGCGGTGCCGACAGTGCCATGATCAACCGTATCATGTTTGATACCAAATCCAGAGAACGACTGGACCTGGAAAAGCGCGCACTGGAAACCCTGCGCTATGCCTGTGACGGAAAAATCGCCGTCATCTCCATCACCGCTGCCATGATGCAGGAATCCGGTGCTGAGGACAGCGATATGGACGGCATCGCCTCCATCCCCCGTCAGATTCAGGGAGTCAAGGTAGGCATCACCGTCAAAGAAAAAGAAAACGGCGTCTTCAAAATTTCGGTTCGCACCACCGATGACGTGGACGCCTGTGCCATTTGCAAAACCCTGGGCGGTGGCGGTCACAGGGCAGCCTCCGGCTGTTCCGTCGCCGGTACCCTGGAGGAAGCGACCCGCCGCATCCTTGCTGCTGCGGAAACCGTCCTTGAGGAACAGACATGAACGGCATTCTGATCATCGACAAACCAAAGGACTACACCTCCTTTGATGTCATTGCCGTTGTCAGAGGGTGTGTGCGTGAGCGGAAAGCCGGTCATACCGGTACGCTTGACCCGATGGCTACAGGAGTACTGCCGGTTTTGCTGGGAAATGCTACCAAAGCGCAGGATCTGCTGCCGGATACAGACAAGGAATATGAAGCGGATTTCCGGCTGGGCATTGCAACGGATACGCTGGACATCACCGGCAAGGTGCTGCAGCAGGTCACGCCCCACGCCACCGCTGAAGCCATCGAAGCACTGCTGCCTCAATTCCGGGGCAATATTCTGCAGGTGCCTCCCATGTATTCCGCCGTCTTCAAAAACGGCGTCCGTCTGTACGAGCTTGCCCGTCAGGGAATCGAAACCCAGCGGGAAGCCCGTCCGGTTCATGTGGGCTCTCTGACACTGACCGAATTTGACGAAGTGTCCCAATGCGGCAGGCTGTCCATCGCCTGCTCCAAGGGCACCTACATCCGGGTGATCTGTGACGATCTCGGCAAGCTCCTGGGCTGCGGCTGCGTCATGACAGCCCTGCGGCGCACCCGTGCCTGCGGCTTTACCCTCAAGGACGCCATTCCCCTGGAGGATATCCGACGGATTGCCGGCGAGGGAGGCAGCTTTGAACCGCTGATCCGTCCCACTGACAGTGTTTTCACGGAGTTTCCCGCCGTGACCGTCAGTGAAAAGCAGGCCATCCGCTTTCAGAACGGCGCTCCTCTTGCCCTTTCCCGTCTGAAAGGACCGGACACTCCCCTGATCGGCGCCACCTATCGTGTCTATGCGCCCGGAAACATATTTCTCGGTCTGGGAACCCTTTCCGATGAAGCCCTGACCGTCCGGAAACGATTCTGAGGCAGTTTGCCCTCCGGCTGAACCCGGCGGCATCACCGTAAGAATGCAGGCTCCCGTCCTATACCCTGTCTATGGAAGAAAACGGAGATTACTATGGAAATTATCAAGGAACTCATTCCCTCCTCAGAGCCGACCTCTACCGCTCTGGGCTTTTTTGACGGTGTTCACAGAGGACATCAGGCGGTTATCCTAGAGGCGGTCAGCTATGCACGGCAGAATCATCTTGTTTCTGCCGTTTTTACATTACAGCAAAGTCCCCGTATCGTGCTGCTGGGAGAGGAACCGCGGGGAATCATCCCACTGCAGGATAAGCTGCAGCTATTCTCTGTCTTAGGCGTGGAGCGGGTCTATCTGATCGACTTTCGCACCATCCGGCATATCAGTGCCGAGGATTTTGTCAGAGATATTCTCATCGGCTGCTTTCACGCCAGACATACCGGCTGTGGATTTAACTATCACTTCGGCAGCGGTGCCGTGGGCAACGGAACCACCCTCTCCCTGCTGGCTGCCCGGTATGGTCTGACGGAAACCACCCAACCTCAGCTTTGTTTTGGCGGGCTTCCCATCAGCTCCACACGAATTCGCCAATGCATTGCCGAAGGAGACATTTCCGGTGCCAATGAAATGCTGGGCAGACCCTATGGCTTTTGTCTGCCGGTACTCCACGGCCGGCAGCTGGGACGGCAGCTGGGCTTTCCCACTCTGAACCAGCAGCTGCCGGAGGGATTGGTCACCCCACGTTTCGGTGCCTACGCCTCTGCCATTACCATTGACGGCAAAACCTATACGGGTGTGACCAACATCGGTATCAAGCCTACCGTCGGGTCCGATGCCGTCACCATCGAAACCTGGATGCCCGACTACAACGGCAGCGATCTGTATGGTGCCTCTGTGGATCTGCGGCTGTACGCTTTTTTACGTCCGGAACAAAAATTTTCGTCCCTGACAGCCCTGCAGGAGGCCGTTTTTCAGGATGCGGCTGTCGCAAAACAATATCTGGAAGAAGGTCTCTTATGATATTTGCTTTTTTGTTCTCCGCCCTTTTATTTTCGGCAGGGCTCCTGTGTCTGCTGGGCGGTTCCGTCATTCTGCTGATGCGGCTCCCGATTCCCACCTATTGGGGAGAGCTACTGCTGATCGCCTCCTTTATCCTGATGGTGGCTGCTTCTCTGGCAGCCAACAAGCGATACAAACGCACCATGAAGCTTTGTTCCCAGAGCTATGACCAGTGGGCAGCAGAACAGCGCCGGATTGCTTCCAGAAGTGCCGGCATTTTTAAAATCACCGTTCTGCTGAACATGATTCCCGGCATCTGTGCCTATGAAAAAATAGCAGACGGTCATCGGATTTTAACAGAAATTCAGCCGCTGGTAGAAAAACGTACCGACACCTACAGCAAATTTTGCTATCTGATGCAGGTGCTGGCAATCAAAGAAAAGCAGCACGACCTTTCCTATGCCGGAGAACTGCTGACAGAAGCCTGGAATTATCTTAACAATGCCGACATTTCCAACCGGAAACTCAAACAGCAATACATCGAACAATACCATTACGCCCGTACTGAGCTGGATTTTTATTGCCGTGCATCCCGGTTTTCCTCCCCGGAAGACCGGCTCCTGGCAGAAAAGCTGAATACCGACGCCAAACAACTGCTGCAGAATCTGAAAGGAGTTTCATTCGATATTGGCTATGCCCCGCTGACCTTTTACTATAATATCGGGCTGACAGCCGTGTTTCTGGGAAGACCGAAAGAAGCCCAGGAGGCTTTTGACACCATTGTCCGTGCTCCTTATGCCTTTTCCCTGATCCACCGGGTGCGACAATATCAGCAGACCGGCGACATCGGTATTCTGCTGTCTATGATTCCGTAAGGCACTTTCCTTTCGATCACCAGAACCCCAAAACGGAATGAAACAATTTAAGTTTCGTTCAAGCCTTTTTAAAGGCTTGCAGGAGGTTTGGAGGGCAGCTCCCTCCGATTTCACCGGACTCAAAAAACAACCGACGGACCTGTGAAGGTTCATCGGTTGTTTTGTTTTGAGCGATCCTGCGGAACAAGCCGCGAGGAATCCTCTTCAGATTTTCAGATTCGGCACACCGGAAACCGGCAGGGAAACCGTGTTGCCAATGGAAAACGCATCCTTCAGCTCCTGGGCCGTGGCCTCCAGAATATTATGCGTGGAGGTCAGCTCAGGAATCGATGCATGATTGGAAACGGAAAACAGAATATGAATTTCCTCTCCCTTACCGTCCGGGATATCCAGACACATCGTCACGGAATCTGCGGTCGTCTGCAGATTGCCGTGAAGGGTGAAGTTCAGGTCGGGCATCTGAGCGGAATTGATGGGAATCATAAGACCGGAAGCAGCATCTGCACCGGCACCGCTGCCCGTCATGGAAGAGAGGGGAACCGACATCTTGTTGTCTACAGTAAAGTCACCGGAAGAAAGGTCACGCACGAAGGAGGTGGTACCGGTAAGCACAAAACCGGAATAAGAGACAATGATCTTATCCTGAGAAGCATCGCTTTCATTTTTCAGCGTAATGGTTTCCACAGGAATCTCCACCTGCTGGCCCTTCATGGCGGCACTGATTTTCAGTGTGATTTCCTTGGTGTTTTCAGGATCCGCACCGCATTCCAGGACAACACGCAACTTCATGCCGTTGACATCTGCAATCAGCTCTCCCTTCATCAGGGCATCCTTGTCGTTATAGTAACGTTTCAGCTCAATCTTGAAGGAACCTGCCTGTTCAAGAACGCTATTGAACTGAGAAAGATCCACCTTACTCAGCGCATCGGCAAGCTGGGCATCGATCTGGTCATTGATATGGATCGTATCCTTGCTCCATGCCATGACATCCTCCACCATCACCTTCAGGACCTTCGCATCCGTAAAGGTGTGGGTAACTATCCTTGCCTCCACGGAGGTGTCGGCCACCGTGACGGTTTCATGGGTTTCCTTCTTGTTCCCGCACTGGTCAAAATCCTTTATCAGCTTCTGACCAAGTGTCTTGAGCGCAAAGGGATCCTCGCTCTGAGTGACATTGCGACAGACAAAGTCATAGACGTCCATTGCCGTGTCATATTGTTCCTGGGTAATGTTGAACATATTTTCTCCCCCAGGACCAAAGGCCGACTTGGCAGCCTTTTCACGAAGGCCGTCATAGTCCAGATAATAATCAATATTCTTGCCGCCGACGGAAGCCTTCAGCACACCCCGGTCTTTGGTAGAATACAATTCCGCAACCATTTCCTGATCGGGATGATTTCGATCACTCTGGGACTGGTACCAATAAAACTGCTTGTTTTCCAGGTCGGAGGCCATCACCGATTCCATGTAGGTTCCCTGATATTCGACCGTCATCCTGGTGGTTTTCCGGCTGGACTGGGGAGAAAGGAAATCCTCCACCACGCTCTTCCCTGCTGCCAGCGGAAGATTGGTGACATTGTTCTGTTGATCGGATTGATCCCCGTTCCGGTTCATTCCCCTAACCAGGAAGAAAATTGCCACTGCGATCACGAGACAGGCGCCGATCAGACTCAGGGTAAGGATCAGCTTTTTACGGCTTTTCCTGACCGGTACATCCGAAAGGGTATACTCCTGATACCTTGACTCACCGGAACGGATCTCGTCCTGATCCTCCGCAGACAGGATCGGAGCCTTGTCCCGGACATCAACGCCGCAGAATTCGCAATACCGCACATAGTCATTGTTTTCTTTTCCGCATTTTGGGCAGAGCATACAAACATCTCCTTTTATCATCGTTTTCAGACTCTCGGAACATAATATAACCACTCTACATTTATATTATCGTTTTTTTAGGGAATTGTAAATAGGAGAGAACAAATTTTTCAGGAAAATAAATCGGGTTTTTTCGATTTTTTAATTGACAAGAATATAAAATCATTTTAAAATGGTTATGTTACAATTGATTCCGCTCATGGCGGAGTTTTACGGGGTGGTCGGGTGAATATTCTGGCAATTGGTGATGTAGTGGGGTCTGTGGGCTGTCGGTTCCTGAGGGAAAAGCTGCCCTCGCTGAAAAAAGCAGAAGGCATTGATCTGGTCGTTGCCAACGGTGAAAATTCGGCAGACGGCAACGGCATTACACCTGCCTCAGCAGAATATCTCTTTTCAAGCGGTGTGGATATCATTACCGCCGGAAACCATACCTTCCGTCGGAAGGAAAGCTACAACACCTTTGAAACCTGTCCTTCTCTGATCCGACCAGCCAATTTTCCGGAGGGAACCACTCCCGGCAGCGGGTCAGTGATCTATGATCTGGGGCGGCAGCGTGTGACCGTCATCAATCTGATGGGCTGTATGTTTATGGAGCCTCTGGATGATCCCTATCTTACTATTGACAGAATTCTCGCCAAGACGGATACCTCTATTGTCCTGCTGGATTTCCATGCGGAGGCCACGGCGGAAAAGCTGGCGCTGGGCTATTATCTGGACGGCAGAATTTCGGCCATGTTCGGCACCCATACCCATGTTCAGACGGCAGATGAAAGAATCCTGCCAAAAGGAACGGGCTATATTACCGATGTCGGTATGACAGGGCCCCTGGATTCCGTGCTGGGTGTCAAGCCGGAGCTTGCCATCAGGAAATTCAAGGAAAAACTGCCTGTCCGTTTTGAGCTGTCCACCGGAAAATGCCGGATGGACTGCATTCGCTTTTGCGTTGACGAACGCAGCGGCAAAACCGCTGATGTCAAACGAATGTCGATTGTATGAGAACTGTCTCTGTCTCTCTCCTGCTTTTTAGACAATTGCCCCGCTTTGTCTAAAAAACATCGGATTTTTTAAAAAATTAATAAAATAATAACATTTTATTTATACAAAACACTTGATAAAAAATAATTTTGCATATATCATGATATTGTATGTTTAGTGTAATATAGGCGTAATATTTTTTCAGGAGGCAGCAATCACATGGAAGTTTTAAAGGTATCGTCAAAGTCCGTACCCAACTCCGTAGCAGGAGCGATTGCGGGTGTTGTAAGAGACTACGGCTGTGTAGAAGTTCAGGCAGTCGGCGCGGGAGCAACCAATCAGGCACTGAAATCTGTAGCGGTGGCAAGAGGCTATCTGGCACCCATGGGAATCGACCTGGTTTGCATTCCTGCCTTTACCAGCATTGAAATTGACGGTGTGGAACGTACCGCCATGAAGCTTATCGTAGAAATCAGATAATTTTTGTAAGGAAGTGCAAGTAACAATGATAAACGGTTCTTACTACAAAAACGCACTAATATCCGGTGCAAACAACATCATCAGACAAAAAGAAGAAATCAACTCTCTCAATATTTTCCCTGTTCCGGATGGGGATACAGGCACCAATATGTCCATGACAATCGAAGCTGCTTCCAAAGCACTCAGTGAAAGCGATGCCGTCCGGATTGACGATGTCGCCTCTGAAGCTGCTTCGGCCATGCTGAAATCAGCAAGAGGCAACTCCGGCGTTATCCTCTCTCTCCTTTTCAGAGGCATTGCCAACGGACTCAAGGGCAAAGAAGAAATTGACGGAAAGGACTTTGCTGCCGCACTGAAAATCGGCGTCGATACCGCCTATAAAGCAGTGATGAACCCCACCGAGGGAACCATCCTGACCGTGGCAAGAATGGCTTATGAAGCCGCCAAAGTTGCCGCAGAGGTGGAGGCAGATCCCGTGATTGTTTTTTCCTCTACCGTTTCCGCTGCCAATGATGCCCTGAACCGCACCCCCGAAATGCTGCCTGTTCTGAAAAAGGCAGGTGTCGTGGATGCCGGCGGCAAGGGACTCTGTGTTATTTTTGAAGGAATGCTCTCCCTGCTGCGGGACGGCGTGATGATTAAGCTGGATGAAGTGAAGTCCATGTCTGCCGAAGCCGAAGACAGCGCCGCAGAGTTCTTCCGGAACGCCGCGGCTGAATTTGATGCGGTCATCAATTTTACCTACTGCACGGAATTTATCATCGGCCGTTCCGAAGACAACGATAAGGATCCCCAGCAGCTGCGGGCTTTCCTGGAAACCATCGGTGACTGCGTGGTCGTGGCAGACGATGAGGAGATCATCAAGGTTCACGTACACACGGAGCATCCCGGTAAGGCCTTAGAGGAAGCTCTGACCTTTGGTCAGCTGCTAACCGTAAAAATCGAAAACATGAAAGAGCAGCACAGAAAGGCTGCCGAAAAATATGAAAAAGAAAAGGCCAGAATGAAGGCCGAGGAATTGAAGCGGGAGGAGCTTAAGCCCGTAGAACCCACGGATGATGTCGGATTTGTTGCCGTGGCAGCCGGTGAAGGCCTGGCCAGCGTCTTTAAGGATCTTGGATGCCAGCATATCATCAGCGGCGGTCAGAGCATGAATCCCAGCACAGACGATATTTATCGGGCAGTTATGGCAACCCCGGCCAAAACCGTGTTTGTCCTGCCGAACAACAAAAACATTATTCTCGCTGCAGAGCAGGTGATTCCTCTGGTCACAGACCGTCAGGTCATGATCGTTCCCACCAAAACAGTTCCCCAGGGACTGGTGGCGATGCTTTCCTATTCTCCGGATGCCACCAACGAGCTGAACGCTGAATTTATGCTGAATGCTGCCAGGAATGTTTCC
This sequence comes from uncultured Ruminococcus sp., assembly GCA_902772955.1. Taxonomy (GTDB): domain Bacteria; phylum Bacillota; class Clostridia; order Oscillospirales; family Acutalibacteraceae; genus UBA1213. The sequence continues at coordinate 3,186 of CACYCV010000040.1, read as the reverse complement.
ACCGGCATGGTGACCTACGCCGCACGGAATTCCGAATTCGGCGGCACCAAGATCAAGGAGGGTGATATCATTGCCCTGAACAACGGCAAGCTCACCCATAAGGACAAGGATCCGGTTCACGCTGTCATTAAGCTGGCAAAGGATATGACAGAGCGGGATACCTCTTATATTTCCGTTATTTACGGAGAAGAGGTCAGCGAAGCTCAGGCAAACGCCGCATTTGAAGGTATCAAAGCAAAGGTGGGCGGTGACGTGGAGGTCACACTGATTGACGGCGGACAACCGATTTACTATTTTATGCTTTCCGTGGAATAAAATCTGATACACAAATACTCCGGCAGGTACCGCAAAAAGTACCTGCCGTATTTTATCATCGGAAAGGAGCTTCGGCATGGCATCACTTTATAAAACCCCTCTCCTCCGGCTCAAACGCATCGGCCCCAAAAAAGCGGCTGAATTCTCCAAACTAAACATTCATCATATAGGAGATTTACTGCGGTTTTATCCCAGAACCTATGAGGACTGGAGCCATCCCCTGTCTGTTGCAGAGGCCCCTCTCAACGAAACCTGCTGCATCAGGGCCACTGTCACCAGTGCCTCTTCTCCTGCCAGAATCCGCGGCAACATGATTATTTACAAGCTCATTGCCAGTGATGACACAGACGATCTGCACCTGACTTTCTTTAATCAAAGCTACCTGTATGATCGGCTGAAGCAGGGAGGGACATTTTTGTTTTACGGTGTGATTCGAAGAACCGCCGCCGGTTATGAAATGGCCTCCCCTCAGGTACTCTCCCCCGACCACGCCGGGATTCGTCCGATTTATCAGCAAACAAGCGCTCTCAGCAGCCGCAGCATCGAGGACGCTGTTCGTCAGGCGCTGCAATTACTGCCCCCCACCCTCAACGACCCGATCCCCGATGAAATCCGGCAGCAATATCAACTCTGCGGACTGGCCGAAGCGCTTCATGGCATTCACTTTCCCGAAACCCCTGCCGCAGCGGAAAAAGCAAGAAAACGCTTTGTCTTTGAGGAGCTTCTGATTCTGCAGCTGGGAATAGGACTTCGGGGCAGCCGGAAGACCCCTTCAACAGAGTATCGGATTACAACAGACCACACCGGAGAATTTCTTCAGCTGCTCCCTTTTTCTCCCACACACGCACAGCTTCGGGTCATTCAGGAATGTATCCAGGATATGCGTTCGTCTCCTACCCCCATGAGCAGGCTGATTCAGGGAGATGTGGGAAGCGGAAAAACGGCTGTCGCTGCCGCCGTATGCTACACTGCTGTACGGAACGGTCTGCAATGCGCCTTTATGGTACCCACAGAGATTCTGGCGGAGCAGCATTTTCAGACCCTCAGCCGGCTTTTCCAGGACACCGGAGTGCGTCTGGCACTGCTGACCGGTTCCGTCAAAGCAGCGGAAAAACGAAGAATCTACGACTGCCTTTGTACGGGTGTCATTGACCTTGTGATCGGAACCCACGCCCTGCTTTCCGAACCGGTCACCTTTTCCCGACTCGGCTTAGTCATAACGGACGAACAGCATCGTTTCGGCGTGGCACAAAGGGCCGCGCTGGCATCTAAAGGGCATTCTCCCCATCTGATTGTCATGTCTGCTACCCCCATTCCTCGCACGCTGGCCCTGATGATTTTCGGAGATCTGGATTTATCAGTTCTGGACGAGCTTCCACCGGGGCGACAGACCATCGGAACCTATCTGGTGGACGAAAGCAAGCGAGAGCGAATCTACGCCTTTCTTGAAAAACACATCTCCATGGGGCGGCAGTGCTATATTGTTTGTCCCTTGGTGGAGCAGGGAGAGTCCGACCTTGTTTCTGCCGAAGAATATGCCAAAATACTTCAAAAAACTGTTTTATCCCATTGCAGAATAGCAGTACTTCACGGAAAAATGAAGCCTGCGGAAAAAGAAGAAATTATGACCTCCTTTGCCGCAGGAGAAATTGATATACTGATCGCCACCACCGTCATTGAGGTTGGCATTAATGTGCCCAACGCCACCATCATGCTGATTGAAAATTCGGATCGATTCGGATTATCCCAGCTTCATCAGCTTCGCGGAAGGGTGGGAAGAGGATCGGAAAAATCCTATTGTATCATGGTTTCTCCCTCCACCAATCCGGCTACCATGGAGCGAATGCAGGTCATGTGCCGCACCAATGACGGTTTTCTGATTGCGGATGAAGACCTGCGTCTCCGGGGACCCGGTGATTTCTTCGGAACACGACAGCATGGGCTGCCCGAGCTGAAAACCGCCAAGCTATCGGATATGGTTTCACTGGAAATCGTTCGCACTGCTGCTCAACAGATTTTATCGGAAGATCCGACTCTGAGTGAAAAAAAATATGCACCCCTGCGCTTTGAGGTTTCCCGGCTGTTTGCTTCCACCGAGATATTTTCCTGATATCATTTCCTTTCTGTAAAATCCATCGCAAAACCACCGAACCCATGGAAATGTTTTTTAGCCGAACATTCTTGGGGCATTGCCCCAAACCCCACCAAGGGACTTCTCGTCCCTTGGAACCCTCGGCAGGGACGCAGTCCCTGCACCCGATGTCTGAATGACAGTGAAATAACCGGAAGGACGCTTTGCAAGCCTCTCCTGACAAGGAAAGGTGGCATGAAGTGACGGAGGTATTCATAAAGCAAACACACTTCACTAAACGATAAACCTGGATGTGTTGTGCATTTGTCAAGTCGTCCGTGCGGTCATACCCCAAGGGCACTTCCTGCGGACGCGCACCAAGGCTTTTTCAAAAGGCTTGCGGGATCCAGGGACTGCGTCCCTAGGCGCACTCCGCAGAGTGCGAAACTCCAAAGGGACTTGGGGGAGAAGCTGCCATCCTTTTATACTCCCATCACAGTAGCGCAAGCTACTTTCAAAAAGAGTTATCATGCCAATGATACCAGTATGATTCATTGGTTTCCTATTGGTAATCAAAACCACCCGTTGAACGGGTGGTTTGTGAAAGCCCTATAAGGACTTATTACGGACGCTGCCCCTTAAGTGGGCTGAGAATGGTCTGCCAACCGCATTTCATTCTCAGCAGCCCCTTAAGGGGTGTTTATTTTTTCTTATGCTTTTCTCCGATAAATGAACCCACGGTTTCATACATACTCAAATGGTCATTGGCTATATCTTCTTGCAGTTGATTTCGGATTTAT
>CACYCV010000039.1 GCA_902772955.1 uncultured Ruminococcus sp. | reverse complement strand
CTATTGAACCGCCGTGTACCGAACGGTACACACGGTGGTGTGATAGGTCGGCTGCTCAATTAATGGGCAGCCTCCTACTCGATTTTTAAACGGAAAACCGCTTCGCAAGCCTTGCCTTAGATTTAAACTTTCCTTAAAGATTTTTCCCCGAAGGGGTGCAGGGGGCGATCGAACCCCCTGCGTACAATGGACAGGGGAGCGCCTCTTCTGTCGATTCTTTTGACCGGCAAAGCGTTTCGCAATATATGTTTTCGATGACAAATCTCCGGTTGCGTCCTCTCAACCAACAACAGCAAAACAACGGTAAAGTCAACAGACAATACCCTTGGGAGACTGCTTGATCAAAAGCAATCATGAAAATGCATGATTTCGGAGCATTTTGTTCATCAATGATGCTTTTCTCACAATGTGCTTTTTGCTTCATGCATTCCGCCTCTGAAAAAAACTCCTATTATTATATCATTTATGTGAGATAATTCCTTGAAATCAATTTCTTTTTCCTCCACGAGATGCACAAATTCAAAAAGGAAATTTTGTTTAGTTTTCAGTCATTCTGGAAGTTTTTTCCGTTGGAACTGACAAAAAAGCGTAAAATGTTTGACAAACCGACAATTCTATGGTATTCTAATAAAAAGAATGCAATGAACCACCCTGCGTCCTCTTCCGGCAGAAATCGGAAGGAAAGACGTTTTTCATGCAGAAAACCCCGGTCAGACGGTTCCGGGATATCTATCTGTACTGACCGCTATAAATCATAATGACATTTGTAAGTAGGGTAACGCAATGGAATGGATTTTATTGTTAAACGTCATTACAGGCATTTTTCTGACAGTCTGTTATGCATATCAGATTTTTTATATCATCTATGCGCTGATTGTCAAACCCAAAAAATTCAAAGAGGTTGAGCCAAAGCATCGGTTTGCGGTAATGATTTCGGCCAGAAACGAGGAAGGGGTTATCCCCTATCTTCTGGACACCATCAAAACCCAGACGTATCCGTCCGAGCTGATTGACATTTATGTCATCGCCGATAACTGTACGGATCATACGGCTGATGTCTGTCGTGAAAAGGGTGCTATTGTCTATGAGCGCTTTGACAAGGTGCTGGTGGGCAAAGGCTATGCGCTGGATTTTCTGCTGGGAGAAATCGACCGGAAGCACGGCATAACCTATTACGACGGCTATTTTGTTTTTGATGCCGACAACCTGTTGGACAAGAACTTTATCAAAGAAATGGATAAGTGCTTTTCCGAAGGTCACAATATCATTACCAGCTATCGTAATTCCAAGAATTACGGTGACAACTGGATCAGCGCCGGCTATGCTCTCTGGTTTATCCGTGAGGCAAGATTCCTGAACAACCCCCGCTTCCTGCTGAACAACAGCTGTGCGGTTTCCGGTACCGGCTTCCTGGTCAACAGCCAGATCCTGAAAAAATACGGCGGCTGGAAATTCTTCCTTCTGACGGAGGATATCCAGTTTTCCATTACCAATGTGGCCAACGGTGAAAAGATCGCTTATTGTCACGATGCCATGCTCTTTGATGAGCAGCCCAACAAATTCAGTGTTTCCTGGCGTCAGCGTCTGCGCTGGTCCAAGGGCTTTCTTCAGGTTGTCAAGGGCTACGGCGGAAAGCTGATGAAACAGATTTTCCTGCATCACAATTTCTCCGCTTTTGATATGTTCATGACCATTGCACCTGCCTTTCTGCTGACCTTCAGCGTTGCATTGGTCAATGTCTGTATGCTTCTCTACTTTGTCGGAAAGCTGCAGTGGTTCATGGTGCTGGAAACGCTGAAAAACTTCTCCTTCTCTTTGCTGGGAGGTTATTTGGGTACCATCGTCCTTGGTTTGATCACGATCATCGTAGAGCGGAAGAACATTCACTGCTCTACCGCAAGAACACTGCTTCTTCTGCTGACCTTCCCTCTTTACATGATGACCTACATTCCCATTTCTCTGCAGGCGCTCTTCTCCAAGGTTGAGTGGAAGCCGATTCAGCACAATGTTGCGGTTTCGGTGGACGACGTCAAAAAGGCCGCCGAGGAAACCAAAAAGATCGATGCTGAGGAACCCAAAAAGCCGGACAACAAGAAACCTGAAAAGTCCGATGCTAAGGAAACCAAAAAAACGGACGACAAGAACTCTCAAAAGTCCGATGCCAAGAAAAAGAAAACATAATAATCTTACAAGACCGATGAGACTTCGCGTTTCATCGGTTCATTTTTTGCAGCCTTTTGACAGAAGGCCGCTGCATACCCGGAAACCTATCGCAAAACGGCATAGGATATAAAAAGCCCGGAGGCAGAATCGTTTTGTTCTGCCTTCCGGGTTTTTTCAGGCTGTGTTATTCACACAGGCTTATGATCTTCTGTCGTTTCTGTCGCCGCCTCTGCGGAAACCACCGCTGCGGGGACCGTTGTTGCTGCGGCGGGGAGCCACATCATTTTCGGGTGTCAGTCCTTCAACCTCAATCAGGGCTTCTCTGCGGGAGAGATTCAATCTGCCCTTTTCATCAATATCCAGTACCTTGACAATAATGACATCATCCACATTGACCACATCCGTGACCTTTTCGGTACGCTTGACATCCAGCTGAGAAATATGACACAGTCCCTCCTTGCCGGGAGCAATCTCAACAAAGGCGCCGAAATCCATCAGTCTGGTAACCTTTCCTTTGTAAATCGAACCGGGCTCCGGATCCTTGACAATGGTATCCACGATGGTCATGGCTCGTTTGCAGTTTTCCATATCCAGACCGGTGACATACACATGGCCGTCCTCTTCAATATCAATCTTGACATCACATTCGGCACAGATCTTCTGGATCACCTTGCCGCCGGAACCGATGACTTCACGGATCTTATCCACCGGAATCACGGTTGACAGCATCTTGGGAGCATACTTGGACAGCTCCTTTCTGGGCTCGGGAATTGCCTTCAGCATTACCTCATCCAGAATATAATTCCGTGCTTCATGGGTCTTGTACAGTGCTTCCTTGACCATTTCCGGAGTCAGACCACTGATCTTCAGGTCCATCTGAATTGCGGTAATACCTTCTTTGGTACCTGCCACCTTGAAGTCCATGTCGCCAAAGAAATCCTCCAGCCCCTGAATATCAACCATAGTCATCCAACGGTCGCCTTCGGTGATCAGACCGCAGGAAATACCGGCAACCGGTGCCTTGATCGGCACACCGGCATCCATCAGGGACAGAGTGGATCCGCAGATAGAGCCCTGGGAAGTAGAGCCATTGGAAGAAAGAATTTCGGAAACGAGACGAATGGTATAGGGGAACTCCTCTACAGAGGGAATCACCGGTACCAGTGCGCGTTCTGCCAGGGCACCGTGACCAATTTCACGTCTGCCGGGGCCTCTGGAGGGCTTGGTTTCGCCTACAGAGTATGACGGGAAATTGTAGTGATGAATATAGCGCTTGGAGGTCTGGTCATCAATGCCGTCCAGAATCTGCTGGTCGCTGATAGAACCAAGGGTGGTAATCGTCAGTACCTGTGTCTGACCTCTGGTAAACAGACCTGAGCCGTGTACTCTTGGAAGCACACCAACCTCGGAAGCCAGCGGACGCATCTGATTCATGCCTCTGCCGTCTACACGCTTCTGCTCATCCAGCAGCCAGCGGCGAACGATATATTTCTGGGTCTTATACAGGCAGTCGTCAATCTTTTCCGCCTGGTCGGGATAGATTTCGTCAAATTTTTCGTGTACGGCATCATAGATGGGTTTGAGTCTCTCGTCACGAACCTTTTTGTCATCCGTATCCAGTGCCACACGGATATCCTCCATAGCGAAGCTCTTGATGGCTTCCAGCATTTCCGGATCCGGTTCATTACTGGGATAAGCAAACTTTTCTCTGCCGATTTCGGCCTGGATGCCCTTGATGAACGTAATGATTGCCTGGTTTGCCTCATGGCCTGCCATAATACCGTTGTACATCACATCATCCGGAACGATGTTGGCGCCGGCTTCGATCATGGCAATACGGCTGTCGGTAGAAGCTACGGTCACGGCCATCTGAGAAACCTCACGCTGTGCCTTGGTGGGGTTAATCACATATTCGCCGTCTACCAGACCAACGGAGACCGCCGAAATCGGGCCATTCCACGGAACATCGGAAATGCTCAGAGCAATGGAGGTGCCCACCATGGCCGCAATTTCCGGCAGACAATCCGGATCATAGGCCATTACCGTACAAACAATAGAAACATCGTTTCTCATATCCTTGGGAAACAGGGGGCGAATCGGACGGTCGATAACTCTGGAGATCAGAATCGACTTTTCGGAGGGTCTTCCCTCTCTCTTGCCGAAGCCGCCGGGGATCTTGCCCATAGCATACTGCTTTTCCTCAAAATCCACGGACAGCGGGAAGAAGTCCACGCCCTCTCTGGGCTTGGCTGCAGCGGTGACTGCCACGTGTACCACGGTTTCACCATAACGTACCAGACAAGCGCCGTTAGCCAGCTGGGTCATTTTACCGGTTTCGATCACAAGAGGTCTGCCGGCAAATTCGGTTTCAAATACTCTGTAGTTTTCAAACATACTGTCTGCCTCCGTTTTTCATTTGATTTCAAAATAGGAAATACTGTGTGACGGAAGTCCGGTTTAGCAATTAAACCGGCAAACAGCGGACTGTTTACTCGTTTCACTGCTAAAATCCGAAGCCGCCGCCAGGGGATTTGCATAACTGAAACAAGGCAGTCTGCAGAAAACAGACTGCCCCGAATGTTATCTTACTTACGGATACCGAGTCTTGCGATGATCGAACGATAGCGCTCAATGTCAACCTTTGTCAGGTAGCTCAGCAAGCTTCTTCTCTGACCAATCATTTTGAAAAGACCACGTCTGGAGTGATGATCCTTCTTATGGGTCTTCAGGTGCTCGGTAAGATCGTTGATTCTCTTGGTGAGAAGTGCGATCTGAACCTCAGGCGAACCGGTATCGCCCTCATGGGTTGCGTACTCTTTGATGATAGCATCCTTCTCTTCTTTCAGCATGGTAACATCCACCTTTATATAATATTTGTCAAACCCAATCGTTCTCAGTCAACGGCTGTGGATTCCCTCTGACGGGGCTTAATCCGAAAACCGGGAACGGGGCATCAACGCTTTTGATTATAGCATATTCCGGTTGTTTTGTAAAGTCCTTTTTTGATATTCACGAAAATCAATTATGCCCATCAATTATGCGCGGACAATCCTGGGGCTTTGCCCCAGCGGGCGGGTGATCCCGCAGGACGATTCGCGGCGGAGTGCCTCCGCTGTCAGTTCGCGGCGGAGTGCCTCCGCTGTCGATTCGCGGCGCGCTCCACTCCGTTCCGCTCGGTTTCGCTGTGTCTAAACTTTTGGGCCGCGGCTTCCACCCCACACGGCGCTTACGCGCCGCTTTGGGGCGGTTGCATTATGACCGGAAGGACGCTTTGCTTCACCTTTCCATAGATATCAACTTCCCTTACAGTTTTTATCCGAAGGGGTGCAGGGGGCGACCGGAAAGCCCCCTGCGTACACCGGACGTATTTGCTTCGCTACAATTCAATACTTCGTATGACGGAAAAGAAAGATACTCCACAATACAATTCAATATTAAGGCAGCACCGCACAAAGACCGCCTTACGGCTTAGCACCACATCTGCTTCATCTTTTTCCGTCATCTTGCACAAAAGCCCCTTAAAAAACGTCCATATTCCTGCGGAATTTTGATGCAATCTAACGAAACATCTGACGGCGCAATACAGGCATTGGATTTAATCAGCGTTTCCTTCATGTTAAAAAATATCATTATTTGCAAAATGTTTTTTCACAGCAGCTTGCGCTGCTGTGAAAGGAGCAGGATATGTTGGTGGCTTCGCCCCCAAGCCCCTTTAGTGTTTCGCTGTCTGCGGACAGCGACCAGGGGTTCCACCCCATGGACCCCGCAGCCTTTGAAAAGGCTGGCGAAACTTTTGCGTTTGCAAAGCGTTCTGCAGGGAAATCAATTATTTAAAATATACCCTTTCTTCTGTTGTTCCTTGATGGAAAAAACAAGTTTTTTGGAAAGGGCTCAGGGGGGTCCCCCGGCAGGGTTTGGGACAGCGTCCCAATATTCCGGATCAGATCCGTTTGAAATTCTTTTCAAGCTCACTTTTGGACAGGAAAAACCAGATAGGACGCCCATGAGGACAGTATTTGACCTCCGGATGCTGCTCCAGTTCCCGGACAAGTGCGATCAGTTCCTCCGGGTGGTTCCGGTTTCCCGCCTTGACCGCCGCACGGCAGGCGGTATTCTGAAAAATCCATTCCATTTTTTCCGACAGCAGCAGCTTTTTGTGCTTCGTCAGATAAGAGGCAATCTCCAGAAACGCCTCGGTGATTTCCAGCTTTTCCACAAATGCCGGCACCCCGCGAATCAACACGGTGGTGCTGCCGAATTCCTCCACCTCAAAGCCTGCTTCGGCCAGCACCTCCCGGTTTTCCACAACGGATTGGTAATCCCCCTTATCCAATGTCACAGTCAGCGGCTCCAGCAGCAGCTGAGGGGCGGCATCCGGACGGTGAGCCTTGAGCTTTTCATAAATCAGCCGTTCATGGGCAGCATGCTTGTCAATGAACATCAGGCGGTCTTCACCGTATTCCAGAATAATGTAGGCAGAAAAAGCCTCACCTATAAAGCGTTTGGGAATTTCCCTCTGTTCCTTTTCCACAAGGGTGACACCGCCGTCCCTTCCGGGGGAAGGAACCTCTTGCTTTTCCGGCAACGAAGGTTCCAAAGCGTCTGACGACGAAATTTCCTCTGTCGGTACGGTCTGCTCCTGATCCAACAGCCGGATCGGGGCTTCTCCTTCATCGGAGGAAGCCTGCCATAGCGATGCCGCTGCTTCCTGTCCGGGGGATGTTTCCCGCAGAGGCTTGGACGAAGCGGCTTCTCCGGCTGGAAGAGTGATTTCCGGCCGTTCCGGACGCAAAATGGGCAAAGAGGTATTCTGTCTGTTCTGCCGGTATTCCGAAAGCGAAATCGGGCGGATAGTCACATCGCTGCGATAATAGGGATTCACGCCGGCAGGGGCAGCATCATGCACCTCCAGCCGATCAAAATCCGCAGGAGCCGGCGCGGTCACCTCCGGCTCCTCTTCCCTCTTTCCGGCAGAAGCTCCGGTTCCCCCGGAAGCGTAGGCAAAGCCCAGCTGACTGCCCCTGTCGGCCGTCTGTCCCAGCAAACGGAGATTGGCGGCCTGTCCTTCCGGACGGACGTCCTCCCGGCGGGTATCATAGGACGACAATGCTGTCCGGACACCGTGGTAAAGACATTCATACACGGGACGTTCATTGGTAAAGCGGATTTCCAGCTTGGCCGGATGCACGTTGACATCCAGTGTTGAACAATTCATCTCCATCGACAGCACACAGGCGGGAAATTTTCCTGCCATAATGAAGCCCTTATATGCCTGCTCCAGAGCAGCCATGCCGGTTTTGGTGCGGACATATCTTCCGTTGACAAAAAACACCTGCATGGAACGGCTGGCACGGTTGGCACTGACCGGCTTACTGACAAAGCCCCGGAGAGTGATGCCCTGATACTGATACCGCACCGGAATCAGGCCTTCATAAAATTGTTTGCCGAAGACCTGAAAAATGGCTGTGGCCAGGTCGCCTTTTCCGGAGGTTTTCAGCATCTGCCTGCCGTCACGGATAAAGGTAAAGCCGATTTCCGGATGAGACAGGGCAATGCGGTCCATGAGAGTGGAAACGGAATTGGCCTCTGCCGTATCCTTTTTGAGGAATTTCATCCGGGCAGGCACGTTATAAAACAGATCCCGCACCACAAAGGTGGTTCCCTGAGGTGCGCCGGTTTCCTGAAAGGCTGTTTCCGCACCGCCCTCCAGCCGATAGAGAATGCCCGTCGTTTCCCCGGCACTTCTGGTAATCAGATCCACCCGGGATACCGCACAGATAGAGGCCAGCGCTTCCCCCCGGAAGCCCAGGGTAGCAATGCTGTCCAGATCCTCCTGCTCGGCAATTTTACTGGTGGCATGACGAAGAAAGGCGTTTTTCACATCATCCCGTTCCATGCCGCAGCCATTGTCGGTGACCCGCATGAAGGTGATGCCGCCGTTTTTGATTTCCACCGTGATGTCCGTGGCATGGGCATCAATGGCGTTTTCCACCAGCTCCTTGATCACCGAAGCCGGCCGTTCAATGACTTCCCCGGCAGCAATCAGCTCGGAAACCTGTTTTGATAGTATATTAATAACTGCCATAGTTGTTCACGTTCCTTTTGGAGAAATCCCCCGTTTTATCCCTTGGCCAGCTTGATCAGCTCAAAAAGGATATTCATGGAATCCATGGGGGTCAGCTGATTGATATCCAGACGATGCAGCCGCTTTTCGATTTCCGATTCCTCCGGGGTCAGAGTCATCTGAGCCGGCTCCTCCTTGGGAGGCGCCTTTCGCTTCTGACGGGGACTGCGGGTTTCCAGCTCGGCAAGGATTTTTTTGGCTCTGGCAATGACGCTCTCCGGAAGTCCGGCCAATTTAGCCACCTCTACGCCGTAGCTTTCGTCCGCCGGTCCCGGCAGGATACGCCGGAGGAAGGTCAGCTCGTCTCCCCGCTTGATGGCGGCAATATTGTAATTGCGGACTCCCTTGATGGACTCCTCCAGAACCGTCAGTTCATGATAATGGGTGGCAAACATAGTCTTGGCTCCCAGCACCTTTTTATCCGCCACATATTCCAGCACGGCTCTGGCAATGCTCATTCCGTCAAAGGTAGAGGTTCCCCGGCCGATCTCGTCAAAAATCAGCAGACTGTTTTTGGTGGCATTTTTAAGAATATAGGCCACCTCATTCATTTCCACCATAAAGGTAGACTGTCCGGTGGAAAGGTCATCGGAAGCACCGATGCGGGTAAAAATACTGTCCACCACCGAAATTTCCGCCTGGGCAGCGGGCACATAGGAGCCGATTTGCGCCATCAGCACAATCAGGGCTGCCTGCCGCATAAAGGTGGACTTACCTGCCATATTCGGGCCGGTAATAATGGCCACCCTGTTGTCCTGCATATCCAGCAGAACATCATTGGGCACAAAGGCTGTACGATCCAAAATCCGCTCTACCACCGGATGACGGCTGTCCCTCAGACAAATACTGCCGTTATTGGTCATCGTAGGACAAACATAGTTATTGTCAAAGGCCACCTGTGCCAGAGAAGCCATGACATCCAGCATTGCTGCTGCGGATGCGGTACGGCTGATCCGGTCAAGGGCGGCCGAAACCCTGCCCCGCAGATCCTCTAAAATGGCATATTCCAATTCACAGCTCCGGTCCTTGGCACCGAGAATCCGCTGCTCCAGCTCCTTTAACTCCTGTGTAATGAAGCGTTCACCGCCCACCAGCGTCTGCTTGCGGATATAATCCGCCGGAATCTGATCCTTGAAGGAATTGGAAACCTCGATATAATAGCCGAAGACCCGGTTATACCCGATTTTCAGCTTGGAAATGCCGGTGCGCTCCCGCTCACGGGCTTCGATTCCTGCCAGAACAGAGGAACCGTTATTCATCACATAGCGCAGCTCATCCAGCTCCTGATGATAGCCGTCCCGGATCATACCGCCTTCTCTGACACTGAAGGGCGGATCCTCCACCAGAGCTTCCCCCAGCAGCCCGGCAATATCCGTCAGCGGATCTATATTCTCATATACCTCCCGCAGCAAACCGCACTCCGCTTCCCGGATACTGTTTTTGACATCCGGCAGCTTCTGCAGGGTACTGCACATAGACCGCAGCTCTCTGGCATTGGCGCTGCCGTAGACAATTCTGGTCACGGAACGCTGCATATCCGTCATCCCGGACAGAGCCCCCCGCACATCCGAACGCATCATCACCTTGTCATACAGCTCGGTAACGGCATTCTGTCTGCGGATAATGCCGGCCAGGCTCACCAGTGGCTTTTCCAGAAAGCTGCGGATCAGCCGCTTACCCATAGGGGTTTTGGTTTTATCCAGCACTGCCAGCAGACAGGCGTTTTTGTTTTTGGTGTTTTGCGGCTCGGTCAGCTCCAGATTCCGGCGGGTCTGAAAATCCAGATGCACAAACTGCTCCTCCCGATAAAGCTCCAGCTTGGTGATCCGCTGCAGACCGCTCATCTGGGTGCGTCCCAGATATCCCAGCAGGGCACCCACCACGGAAACGATCTGGGGACAGTCCTGGAGAGACAGCTCAGACAGCTCCTGCTTCTGAAACTGCCGGAGAATGGTTGCCTCCGCATCGGCATAGGAAAAATCCGCCTCCTCCAGCATGGTAACGCTGGTATTCAGCTTATCCTTAAGAAAGCCGGCCAGGGAAGCAAAGTGCACCGTATCTCCGCCGATCAGCAGCTCCGCCGGCTTGAAGCGCAGCAGCTCGTTTTTGATTTCGCTTTCCTGGGTGCTGCCCTCCAGATGGCTGGCATAGAATTCTCCGGTGGAGATATCGCAAAATGCCAGTCCCGTGACTCCCTTAGCAGTATAGACAGCGGCAATAAAATTGTTGCTGCCATCCTCCAGCATAGCGGATTCCATCACCGTTCCGGGGGTTACCACACGAATCACCTCCCGTTTCACCAGACCTTTGGCTTTGGAAGGATCCTCTGTCTGCTCACAGATGCCGACTTTATAGCCTTTTTTCACCAGGCGGGCAATATACCCCTCCACACTGTGAAAAGGCACCCCACACATGGGGGCACGTTCCTCCAGACCGCAGTCCTTTCCCGTCAGCGTCAGTTCCAACTCCTTAGAGGCCAATTGGGCATCATCGAAGAACATTTCATAAAAATCCCCGACCCTGAACAGAATTATCGTGTCCTTATTCTTTTCCTTTACACTGAGATACTGCTGCATCAGCGGCGAAAGCCCTGCCATGTCTGTTCACTCCTCTGTCCGGATAATATCGTCAGCCGCAGCCGCCGCATGTAGCGCAGCTTCCCGTACAGGCAGGAGAATAATCGGCTGTTTCAGGGTCCTCGCCCTCAAAGGTTTTCTGGATAATGGCACTGACACGGTTCATTATCACATCCAGGGCATCCTTCGCATCATTATAGGCAATCATGCTGGCATTGGACATAATTTCACCGTAGGCACGGCGCATTTCACGGCTGATCTGCTGAATCTTTTCATTGTCACGGGCATCCTGCTCCTTGTCGGTTTCTTCGCTGAGGGCAGAGCGCTTCTCGCTGAATTCATTGATAATCTTCTGCAGCTCCGCATCATTGTCGGCGTTTTGCTTGGCAACCTGATATTTCACAAAAGTTTCTTCCCGCTGAATTTTCTTGCCTAATGCTCTGGTCAGTTCAATAATATCCATTTCTTCAATCGTTTTATTTTCCATGTGCTGATATCTCCTTTTTATTTGTTATAATAGCTGTTTTTCCTGTCTTTTCCCGGTCATGCTTTTTGTCAGGGATCCGGAAGAAGGCTTCCCCGGAGGATAAAATTTCTGGCCTCCGTTACCTCCGCCGTCCCAAAGGTACCGATCAAATCCACATTTCCAGACACCTCTACCACAACCCCGCCATGGGTTCTGGCGTTGAGAATTCCCTCCCTTGCCTGTTCCTCCACCAGGACACGGTATTGACGCCCGACCATAGAAGCAGTCCGTCTGGCAGAAATCTGCTCCTGCAGCTTCAGCAGTTCCCCCATGCGTCTGGCTTTGTCCTCATGAGTAAAGGGATCCTCCATTTTTACCGCCGGCGTACCCACACGGGGTGAATAAATAAAGGTAAACAAAGAGGTAAATTCCACCTGCCGGATCAGCTCCAGGGTCTGCCGGAAGTCCTCCTCCGTTTCCCCCGGAAAGCCTACAATCACGTCACTGGTCAATGCCAGATCCGGAATTCTTTTTTTGGCATAGTCCACGATTTCCAAGTATTTTTCCACCGTATAGCGGCGGTTCATCAGCCGGAGAATCCTGTCGCTGCCGCTCTGGAAGGGAAGATGCAGATGGGAAGAAATTTTGGGATTTTCCGCCATAACATCAATGAGCTCCCTGGAAGCGTCCTTGGGATGGGAGGTCATAAAGCTGAGCCAGAAATCCCCCGGAATCTGTGCCGTCTGACGCAGAAGCTGCGGAAACGTAACGGCATCCTCCAGTCCCTTGCCATAGGAATTGACATTCTGTCCCAGCAGAGTAATCTCCCGATAGCCGGCCTGCACCATCTCTTCGGCTTCCCGGAGAATCACCTCCGGCCGGCGGCTTCTTTCTCTGCCCCTGACATGAGGAACAATACAGTAGGTACAGAAGTTATCACAGCCGTACATCACAGGAAGCCATCCTTTGAAGCTGCCGTCCCGATGAATGGGAATCCCCTCATGAATCCTGCCGTCATCCTCACCCCGTTCAATCAGGCGCTTGCCGGAGGTCACGGCATGAAACACCAATTCCGGAAACCGATGAATCACATGCGTACCGAACACCAGTCCCACATAGGGAAAGCTCTTATAAATCTTTTCGGCAATATGCTCCTGCTCCATCATGCAGCCGCACAGGGCAATCAGCAGGGACGGTTTCTGCCGTTTCAGTGCCTTGAGCGCTCCCACATTGCCGAAGACCCTGTCCTCGGCGTGTTCCCGTACCGCACAGGTATTAAAAATAATAATATCGGCGTCTTCCTTGCTCTCTGTCAGGGCACAGCCCATCTGCAGCAGCATTCCCTTGAGTTTTTCGCTGTCTGCCACGTTCTGCTGACAGCCATAAGTATGTACAAACGCCAAAGGCTGTGCCCGCTGATACCGCGCGGATAAAATATCCTTCAGCAGATCCGTATATTCCTCCTGCCCCATAGGCATGGAATCGGTGAACCTATTCTCAGACAAATTCTTTCCCTCCTGTTGTTTTCTTCCGCATCAAGCTAACCATTATATCATACCATATTCCGACAAACGATTCAACAGAAATTTGTGATAATACACACGAAATCAATTACGCAATCTTGGGGCTTTGCCCCAAACCCCACCAAGGGACTTCTCGTCCCTTGGAACCCTCGGCAGGGACGCAGTCCCTGCACCCGGTGTCTGAATGATGGTGAAATGACCTGAAGAACACTTTGCGACGTCAAAAGTTTTCGCTCAAGTCTTTTTCAAAAGGCTTGCAGGATCCAGGAACAGCGTCCCTGGTCGCACTCTGCGAAGTGCGAAACTCCAAAGGGGCTTGGGGGCGGCGGGTGACCCCGCTGGACAATTCGCGACAGCGCTCCGCTTACGCTGTGCTCGGTTTTGCTGTGTCTCAATATTATTACCGCGGCTTCCACCCCACACAGTCCTAACGCGCCCCTTTGGGGTGGTTGCGTTTTGACCATTCCTTATTAATTTCCCATCCGAAGGGGTGCAGGGGGCGCTCGGAAAGCCCCCTGCGTAGGCCGGACGTTTCCGCTTCACTTAACGATAAAACAGGATGTGCTGTGCATTCATCAAGTCGCCCGCGGGGCACCCCCGCCAAGCTGCCTTTTGTTGTGATAATATTACTCTTTTGATGAAATAAGAAACCGTACAGACGCCCCAAGGAGACTGTACGGCTGCTATATCAGGTGTTTTTATCCACGGTATGGAACTGCTTAAGGTTACCGGTTTTCTGGCTCCGCTTGGCCAGCTCATTCATGACCTCATCCACCGAAATGCCCTGCTGGACCATCATCACAAAGAGATGGTAGATCAGATCGGATATTTCCAGCACAGTTTCCTGATTGTCACCGTTTTTGGCAGCAATCACTGTTTCGGTGCATTCCTCTCCCACCTTTTTGAGAATCTTATCCAGACCCTTTTCAAAAAGATAGCAGGTATAAGAGCCCTCCTGCTTATTTTCCTTGCGGTCAAGGATGGTTTCATAGAGTGCGTACAGCTCGTTATTGTTTTCCGTCATGATGAAATTCCTCCCAGAGATTGTTAAAAAAGCACGAGTGACTTCCCGTGTGACACGCAGGTCCCGTCTGATCCACGATAACCAGCAGCGTATCCTGATCGCAGTCACCCTTGATATCTACCACCTTCTGCAGATGGCCGCTGGTTGCGCCCTTGTTCCACAGCTCCTGCCGGGAGCGGCTGTAAAACCAGGTGTAGCCGGTTTCAAAGGTTTTTTTCATGGATTCCCGGTTCATATAGGCAAGCATCAGCACCTGTCCGGTGGAACGCTCCTGCACAATGGCAGGCAGCAGCTCCGCTTTCTGAAAATAATCCTCAATAAAAGCAAATTGATCCGTCATGTTCCTGTTCCTTTACTCTGTTTCTTTACTCTTTTCTTCTACCGCATTGGCCGCTGCCAGGGCGCATTTCAGATCCAGGCCGCCGGTATAGACCGCCTTGCCGCTGATGGCGCCATAGATGTTGAGTGCAGCAAGATTGACGATATCCATCAGGTTGGCCACGCCGCCGGAGGCGATGATATGGCACTTCACGGAGGATTTCAGCTCGTCCAGCATAGGCAGGTTGGGACCGGACAGCATACCGTCCTTGGAAATATCCGTAAAGATAATGTATTTGACGCCGATAGCTTCCATTTCCTTGGCCAGGGTGATGTAATCTACCTCCGAGGTGTCCGTCCATCCGTCGGCAGAAACCATTCCGTCACGGGCATCAATGCTGACGGCAATTTTATCCGGGTACTTCTTGACAGCAGCCTTGACGAATTCCGGATCCTTGATGGCAGCCGAACCGAGGATCACCCGGTTAATGCCGTTGGACAGATAGAATTCCACGGCCTCCATGTCCCGGATGCCGCCGCCTACCTCAATATTGAGGCCGCAGTTTTTTCTGACCTCTAAAATCAGGTCGGAATTGACCCGCTTGCCGTCCTTGGCACCGTCTAAATCTACCATGTGCAGCCATTTTGCACCGTCAGCTTCAAACTGGCGGGCGGTATCCACTGCACTATCCGCCACCTTATGAGCGGTGGAGTAATCTCCTTTATATAATCTGACACAAGTACCGTCCTTGATATCAATTGCAGGTAATACTAACATTCTTTATATCCTTCTTTCTCTATCACAGCACAGGGAAATCAATTTTTCAAAGTATGCCCTTTTTTGTTGTCCTTTGATGGAAAAAACACAGGTTTTTCGGGAAAGGGGTTCGGGGGATAACCCTTTTTTCAAAAAAGGGTTTCCCCCGGCAGGGTTTGGGACAGAGTCCCAATATACCGGAGAAGAAAGTCGATTTCCGTGATTACAGCACACCCTTGGTTGACAGAGGCGTACCTTCTCCCAAAGGCATGACAGCCTCTTTGAGCGCATGACCCAATGCCTTGTAGAGAGCCTCCGTGATATGGTGTGAATTCTTTCCGTAAACAGCCCTGAGGTGCAGGGTAATGCCGGCGTTAAAAGCGAATGCCCGCATGAATTCCTCCGTCATGCAGCTGTCATAGCCGCCGATACGTTCCTCCGGAAAGGATGCATCAAATACCAGATAGGGTCTGCCGCTGATATCCAGTGCACAGAAGCCCAGAGCTTCATCCATAGGTACATAAAAGGAGCCGTAACGGGCAATGCCCCCCTTGTCTCCCAGCGCCTCATGAAATGCCTTACCCAGCACAATGCCGGTATCCTCGATGGTATGATGGCAGTCCACGGAAAGATCTCCCTTCACACGGACAATCAGACCGAAACCGCCATGAACGGACAACGCCGTGAGCATGTGATCAAAAAAGCCGATCCCCGTATTGATTTCCGCAACGGTTTTCTCCGGCAGGATTTCCACATGGATTTCCGTTTCCTTGGTGGTTCTGTCCACCACCGCTTGACGCATAACTGTCACCTCAGATCAGACCGGCACACACTGCCAATCCGTTAAAATAGGCAATACCGCACCGTCATGCAGTATTGCCTATAGTATAACTCTTTTTGAAGAATTTGTAAACAAGAATCGGAGCAGAATTCCTGATTCCGGTCAATTTTTCTCTTTTTGTCAAAAGTTTAACGATTTTCGGAAAGAGTTTTCTCTATAATGTACTTTTCCACCGTTTGCAGCAGCTGTGCATTTTCCTCCAGACTGCCGGCAGTAACACGCAATGCCCCCGCCTGTTTGAAATAACGCACGGCAATTCCCTGCTTCAGCAGGTAGTCAAAGAGACTTCCGGCCTCATTCCAGCGGATAAACACGAAATTCGCGCAGGGGTTTGCCATATCAAAGGAAAGCTGATAGGTTTCCTGCAGCTTCAGGAAAGCCTCGTACAATGCCCTGGTGCTGTCAACAATCGCCTTGCAGCGCTCCTGCAGCAGATCCTTGTGACGATAGATACAGGTGCCCAGACGCTGGGTCAGGGTGTTGACATTATAGGGTGATTTCACGGCCCGCAGGGCATTGGTAATGGTGGGATTCGCCACCGCAAAGCCCAGACGGAGAGCGGCAGAGCCTACCGCCTTGGAAGCGGTTTTCAGCACAATCAGGTTATCATACGAGGTAGCCTCCGTAAGGATGGACTGATCCCAGAAGTCCATATAGGCCTCGTCCAGCACCACCAATGCTTTGACAGAGGAAACCAGACGGCGGGCAGCTTCGGCTGAGATCCCCTGTCCGGTAGGATTGCAGGGATTGGAGAAAATGACCATATCCGCCTGATTGTCATTCACGGTACGGATCAGCTCCTCCACATCCAATGCCATCAGCTCATTTTTCCGACAGGGAATCACGGTATTCTCTGACAGGAAGGAATAGAACTGGTACATACTGAAATCCGGGTCCGTCACCACAACGGTACTGTTCTTTGGCAGCATAGCCGAAGCCAGCAGATACAGCATTTCATCGGAGCCGTTGGTTGCGGTAACGGTATCGGGATTCAGACCGTAATAATCGCAGAAGGCCGCAATCAGTTCTCTGGCCATCGGATCCGGATAGCGGTTAAAATCCAGACTTTCCACAATTGCCTTGAATTCCTCCCGCAGCTCCTCCGGCATGGAAAAAAAAGACTCATTGGCATCCAGTCGAATGCGGTATTCTCCGGTAATCGGCTGGTAGGGTTCTAAGGAACGAACCTTTTCACATAATTCATAGGACATACTTTCACTTCCCTATCCTTTATTCATAACGGACAATAATCGAATTGGCGTGAGCGGTAAGACCTTCGGTATTGGCAAAACGAATGATATCGTCCTTATCCTTTTGCAGAGCTTCATCGGTATAGTAGATAAAGCTGGACTTTTTGACAAAGCTGTCAACAGACAACGGCGAGAAGAATCTTGCCGTACCGCCGGTGGGCAGCACATGGTTGGGACCGGCAAAATAATCTCCCAGTGGTTCCGGAGAGTAATTGCCCAGGAACACCGAACCGGCATTATCCAGCTTGCCGATATATTCCAGCGGATTCTCACAGCAGACCTCCAGGTGCTCCGGCGCCAGATCATTGGCCATCAAAACAGCCTTCTCCATGGTATCGCAGACAATAATCACGCCGAAGTTGGTCAGGGATTCCTCGATGATCTCCCGGCGGGAAAGGGTCTGTACCTGCCGCTGCAGTTCCGTGACGGTTTCATCGGCAATACGCCGGGAGGTCGTCACCAGAATAGCGGAGGCCAGCCGGTCATGCTCTGCCTGGGACATGAGATCAGCCGCCAGGAATTTCGGATTGGCACTGTCATCCGCCAGCACCAGGATTTCACTGGGACCGGCAATCATGTCGATATCCACCACGCCGTACAGCAGCTTTTTGGCGGTTGCCACAAAGATATTGCCGGGGCCGACAATTTTATCCACCTTGGGCACGGTGTCGGTTCCAAAGGCAAGAGCAGCTACCGCCTGAGCGCCGCCCATCAGAAAGACGCGGTCCACACCGGCAATGGCCGCAGCGGCCATGATATCGGGATTAGGCTTGCCGGTTTTCATAGGAGGCGTAACCATAATCAGTTCCTTGACACCTGCGATTTTCGCGGGAATGGCATTCATCAGCACCGAAGAAGGATAGGCTGCCGTACCGCCGGGCACATACAGTCCTACTCTCGCAAGACCGCGGATCCGCTGCCCCATAATAACGCCGTTGTCCTTGGGAGTCAGCCAGCTCTGCTGCTTCTGACGCCGGTGAAAATCACGGATATTCTCCGCTGCCTTGCGGAGGGTTTCCACAAAGGCGGGGTCACAGGAAGCGGCTGCCGCTTCGATTTCCTCCCGGGAAACCTCCACGGCATCCGGTGCCTTGCCGTCAAACCGGATGGTATATTCTCTGACGGCGGCATCTCCGTTAAGTCTGACGTTTTCAATAATCGCCTTGACGGTTTCCGTCACATTCTCGTTGGTGCTGCGGTTTCGTTCCTCCACCTTGTCGAGAAATTCCCGTTCGGTTCTGCCGTCTGCCTGTATTACGTTAATCATTGCATTTTCTTCCTTTCCTCTTCCATTTTGGCTGCCAGTGCTTCGATTTCTGCCTTGCGCAGCTTCAGACTGGCGGTATTGGCAATCAGTCTGGCCGAAATCGGCGCCACATTATCTTCGATAATCACCAGTCCGTTTTCCTTCAGGGTAGAACCCGTCTCTACAATGTCCACAATGGCATCCGAAAGCCCCAGCAAAGGAGCCAGCTCCACCGAGCCTTCAATTTTAATCACCCGGATATCCATTCCTTTTCCTTCAAAAAAACCTCTGGTAACATTGGGATATTTAGTGGCAATGGTTTTTTCGTTATAGCCGGCATAAAAATCCTGACCGGCCTTGCCTGCCAGGGCGAAGCGGCACCTGCCGAAGCCCAGGTCCAGTATTTCATAAAAGCTCCTGCCGTTTTCCATGATGGTATCCTTGCCCACCACGCCAAGATCGCAGACGCCGTTTTCCACATAAGTAATCACATCCGCCGCCTTTGCCAGGACAACCTCGATTTCTCCGCCGCCGATGGGCAGGATCAGCCGTCTGCCCTTTTCTCTCACCGCCGTACAGTCATATCCGGCCTGCTCCAGCAGACCCACGGTATCTTTTTCCAGTCTTCCCTTGGTCAGGGCGATTCTTAACGGTTTCATGGTTTTTCAGACCTCCATTGTCCTGATTTCCCTGCCGACTGCCGCCAGCCTGGGAATCCCTCTGAATTTTGCATAAGCAAGCGCTTCCTCCTCGGTTTCGCTCACACAGTTTTCGGCACTGATTCCTGCCTGCAGGAGTGTTTGCATATAGCGGACGGCTTCCATTTCAAAGCCCGTTTCTCCATATACCAGCACATCCGCCTGTTTTTTGGCGGGAATATTGCCCCGCTTAAGCATCACCCTGGCAAGGGCATCCACATTGATGCCAAAGCCCACGGCAGGTGCGGGAGCCTCAAAGCTATCCAGCAGATTATCATAACGGCCGCCGATCAGCACCGGTTCTCCGGAGCCTGAAACATAGCCGCTGAATACAATGCCGCTGTAATAATCGTTCCGCTGCACCAGTCCCAGATCGATCATCAGCCTGTCTCCCAGACCGTAACGGGACAGCCGGTCGTAGATTTCACGGATATAGTCCAGTGCAGTCAGGGCATCCTGATCGTCCGTAATCCGGCAGGCCTCCTCCAGCACCTCCACGCCCCCGAACAGACGGGGCAGCTTCCGGATGACCTGAACGGAGGGTGTCTGTTCCAGCTTATCCAGGGTGGAATTCAATGCGGAATAGTTTTTGCTTTCAATAAAAAAGCGGATTTTTTCCCGTCTGCGGGCGCTCACCGGCAGCTTATCCGCCAAGGCCTTGAAAAACCCCGCATGGCCGATTTCAATCCGGAAATCCGGCACGCATTTGGACAGCGCATCAACGGCCGTGGTGATAACCTCCAGATCCGCCCGCATTCCTTTGGCGCCGATCAGTTCTACGCCCGCCTGCATCACTTCGTTGCTCCGGCCGGTCAGACCGGGGTTATAGCGGTAAACCCGCTGGTTATAATACAGCCGGATAGGATGGCTGACATTTTTAAGTCTTGTTGACACCATTCTGGCAATCGGCAGCGTGGAATCAGGCCGCATCACCATCAGACGGCCCTTGGAATCGCTCATCTTGAACATATATTCCATGGGAATACCGGATATATCCTCCGAAAACAAATCGTAGAATTCAATTCCCGGTGTCAGCACCTCATGAAATCCCCTCTGGAAAAAAACCGTTCCCAAAACAGAGGACACGGTCCGGTTGGCAAGGCATTCTTCAAACAGCAGGTCTTTTGTTCCCTCCGGTGTAATCTTGGCATAGTTTTTCATAGGATTCTCCTCATTTCTTCTGCGGCTCCCAACCGGGGGATCCGACTTCTTTTGTCACTTCATCTTGCTAAAGCGGTAACGTACTAACGCACTAACAGAATAACATATCTTATTCATCTTGTCAAGATTTTTTTTCAGCGGAGTGCCTCCCCTGTCGATTCGTGGGTGCGCGCCCGCAGGAAGTGCCCTTGGGGTATGACCGTGCAGGACATATTTGCTTCGCTGATATCCAATACTAAGTATGGTGAGAATCGCTCTGCAAGGGTACATGGCACAACAAAAAAACTGACCCTCCGCCAAGAGGAAGAAACACGCTCTGATGAAGCATGCCAAAAAATACCTAAGAAAAAAATATACGTTTTTGTGCTATTTGTTTTTATCATCTTACCAATTATCGGCAACAGGAATATTTTTTCTTTCAAAAAGGATCCTGGAAGGTTTTTAAAGAAAAACGGATTATTATTTCACGGCGTCAGAAAAAATATATCCTGATTCCGAAAAGTCTCGTTGTTTCCGTTGGTTCCGCCTTGAAAAAAATGCCAAAATATGCCCTGTTTTTTCCATAATTACCGTTTTTTTTTTAAGGAAATTTTGGAACCGGTCTGGAAGGAAGGATTTAAAGCAGAGTAAAAATTCACTGATTATTAACGATTTAGGGCTTGTTTTTAAAGACCATGTGTGGTAATATGAAAATAGCTTTAGACGGTAATATTTTGGACTTTACCGTTTATTGGCAGTTTTTTTCGTTCGGTTTTTTACAGAAAATAAATCGGATTCTTTTACTCCGAAATTCGGCTTCCGGAGCAAAACGGCAGTATTGTATTATTGATCTGTCATCCATTTCATTTTCGGACAAACAGAAAAGATTCAAAAATCACGTCCGGTCTGTCTCAGTCAAATGTAACAACCATCATGGGACTGTGGAATGAATTTTTAATGTTATAGGGGGGGATGATTATGTTCTGGAAAAGGTTTTACAATCTTTGTTTGCGAAGCGGAAAAAGACCCAATCCCATCGGAAAGGAAATCGGGCTATCCTCCGGGATTATCAGCAAATGGAAAAACGGTGGTATTCCCAACGGAGAAACCCTGATGAAGCTTGCAAATTATTTTGATGTCTCTGCTGACTATCTGCTCGGTCTCAGTCCGTACATCAAAATCAACGGTGAATTGGTTGCCATGGAGCATACCGATCTTGAATTGAAAAATCAGATTTCAGACAACATGGAAAAGCTGAATAATGAAGGTCTGGCAAAGGTTGCCGAGTATTCCAAGGATCTTGTCGACAGTCACAATTACGATCTGTCGTAATCCTGAACGGTGACTGAGGAAAGGATTCGGAATAAAACCTCGGACCTCTCATAATCATTAGAAATGAAATACTGCTGCAATACAAAAAGCGCTGTCCCTCATAGGGCAGCGCTTTTTGTATTGCACGATACAGCCTGACGAGCACACAACTCATCCAGGCTTACTGTTTCGTGGAGTTCTTGCTTTTCCATCTTACAAAGTGTTGGATAATAGTGAAGTGAACGCGTCCGGCAAACGCAGGGGGCTTTCCAATCGCCCCCCTGCACCCCTTCGGGAAAAAACTGTAAGGGAAGTTTATATCTATGGAAAGCCTTAGCGAAGCGTCCTTCCGGTCAAAAAATGCATCGTTTCACATCCGCCGCACCAAAAGTTGGTTGATGGGTTATGCCAGCGTGACCCGCAGGGTCAGATCCTTCACGGACCAGATTCCGTTCTTGTCCTTCACCTTGGTACGGATGGTGTAGGTACCGGAAGCGGAAGGCCTGAAGGTAGCCGTTGCGGTGCTGTTCAGCGCCTTGAGCTGGGTAAAGGAATCCGCAGTGGACTTCTTGTAATAGAAAACATACTGATAGGGACTGGTACCTCCGGCTGCAGAACCGGTGATCTTTACACTATTGCCCAAAACAACATTGGCAGCTGAAATAGTGGTGGTGTTGGCCAATACCTTCAGAGTCAGATCCTTCACGGACCAGATGCCATTCTTATCCTTTACCTTGGTACGGATGGTGTAGGTACCGGACAAAGTGGGCTTGAAGGTGGCCGTTGCGGTGGTGTTCAGTGCCTTGAGCTGGGTAAAGGAATCCTCTGTAGACCTCTTGTAATAGAAAACATACTGATATGACTTGGTGCCGCCGGCTGCAGCGCCGTTAATCGTCACGCTGTCGCCCTTGGCAATATTAGCGGCCGAAATCGTGGTGGTGTTGGCCAATACCTTCAGGGTCAGATCTTTCACAGACCAGGTACCGCTGTTATCCTTCACCTTTGTGCGGATGGTATAGGTTCCGGAATGAGTGGGCTTGAAGGTGGCCGTTGCGGTGCTGTTCAGTGCCTTGAGCTGGGTAAAGGAGGAATCCGAAGACAGCTTATAGTAGAACGCATACTGATAGGGAGAGGTGCCGCCTGTAGCTGCGCCCTTGACGGTGATGCTGCTGCCCTTTGCAATATTGACAGCGGAAAGTGTCGTGGTATTGACAGGACCGTTCCCGGCCACCTGCAGTGTCAGATCCTTCACGGCCCAGTTGCCGTTGTTGTCCTTCACCTTGGTACGAATCGTGTAGGTGCCTCCTTCGGAGGGCTTGAACGTAGCTGTTGATGTGGTGTTCAGTGCTTTCAGCTGTGTAAAGGAGGAAGCCGAAGACAGCTTATAATAAAATACATACTGATAGGGGCTGTTACCGCCGGAGGCTGCACCCTTGACGCTGGTGCTGTTGCCCAGAGCGATGCTGTAGGAAGAAAGGGTCGAGTTATTGGCCAGGGAGTTTTCCGCTTTCGTCACGGTCAGCTCCAGCTCTGTCTGAGCCGTTGCACCCTTCTGATCCTTGACCTTCACAAGAAGGCGGTGCGTACCCACTGCTGTGGAGGAGTACGAATAGCTGGCGGTTGTGCTGAAATCTTTCAGGGTGGTATAAGCTGAGTCACCAGGGGCTTTGCTATAAAAAGCAAACTGATAGGGAGTCGTTCCCCCAACTGCTGAGCCTTTGACGGTCACAGTGCCTCCTGCTTTCATCGTGTCTGCGCTGAGAGAGGATGTGGAGGTCAGACTGGTGACGTTTCCTACGGCAATGGTCAGGGTCTTGGTAATGCTCAGATTGTTGTCCTGTGCCCTGACAGCCACAATATAAGTTCCTTCCTTTGAGGGAGTCCAGGTACAGGTGGTATCCGTCACGGCAGATTTCAGGGTTGTACCGTCATTGACCATATAGGTATATTTGACGGTGCCGGTATTGTTGGAGCCTGCCGCAGTCAGCGTAATCGTCTGACCTAAAGCCGCGGTTTGTGCAGAAGATTTCAGTGTCAGCGTCAGGGTTTTGACGGTTTCCGGCAGTACTGTCAGTGCACCGCCCGTAAACAGTTTTTTATCGGTAGCCGCCATGGTCAGACCGGCCTGACCGGAACCGGGAACCTGTGTGCCGGATCCGTTGCTGAAGATCACATTCACGGTGCCTGTCAGTGTGGGGGTAAATTCATAGCTCCAGAAGCCGTTCTGCTCCTCAGACATCAGCACACCCGGCCACGCACCGTTATTAATGACACTGGTTCCGGAATCGTTATAGGCATAGCAATAAACCTTGCTCCACTCATAGGAGGAATTATCAAAGACGACACCGCCCTTGGACAGGCTGGGATATTCCGAACTGATAACCTTTTTGGTAAACTGGAAGGTCTTTGTCTTGGTGATGCCGTCTGCAGCGGTTCCGGTGATGGTCAGATCCACGGTGTCTCCTGTAGCGGTATATTGACCCAGGGTAATGGTCTTGGAGGTGCCGGTAAAGCTGCCGGAAGCACCCTCAGAGGTGGTATAGGTAACCTTGGAGGTACCGGTGGCTTTGATGGTAACGCTGGTGGTGTCCGTGGTAAAGACCGTCGAACCGCCGGCAGTAGCTGCCGACAGACGGATCACGGTTGGCGGATCAGGATTGACAGGGCCATAATTCACACTGGGGTTATAGACAACGGCAATACCGTCCGCATTCTTGACAGTACCCGTAATCGTGCCGCCGGAGACGGTGAAAACCCCTCCCCCCACCTGGTCGGTATAGGTGCCGTCTGTCATACCGGTGCCGCTGATGGAAACCTTACCGGCGCCGCCGCCTCTGACGATGACAATACCGGTCTTGCCTCTGACGTTATAGGCGGTATTGTCGGAAGACCCAAGCTTTTCGCTCTGTCCGATAAAGGCATTGCGGAAACGGTTGGCGGCAACGACTGCCGGATCCGCCCAGGTCAGGGTACCTACATCGCCCAGCTGGGTCTGCTCATCAATTTTTTCCAGAATCGTCGTGGTGGACTGTCTCGCCTTGGACACATCCCCTGCCAGAATATCCTTGGAATAGTAAGGGCGGGCAAAGAACAGGGCGGTAGAATCCTTACGGGAGGCCATAATCGCCCAAGTCTGCTTGATAACCGTATCATTGGCATCATAGGAGGAACCGCCGCCCATGTAGGTGTCATGGGATTCCGGCCACAGTACCGTACGGTTGCCCTTGCCGTGAACATAGCCGCAGTAGTTGGAGGTCGCAAGGGCGCTGACGGAACCGTTCATCACGCTGTTGCGAAGATTGTCGCTGGTAGAATTATCTGTCAGTGACATTTTGCTGAGATAATAGTTTTCGGCGTTGGTATCATCCAGACGGTTCAGCACTTCGCCGTAGAAATACACGCCGTCATAGCCGTTAACCTGTTTATAGTAGCTTCTGGCGCCATCCAGTACCACATTCCAGAAGTCGCTGGCAAAGGAAGCGTTGTCCGCCGGGGTTTCAATGTGCTTGGCGGCGTCAAAACGGAAGCCGTCCGCGCCGCAGTCAATACATTCCTTCAACAGTCCCAGCACCATCTGCTGCACCTTGGTATCCCCGGTATTCAGGTCAGGCATACCCATGTTGCCCTGGGTTACATCAAAACGTCCGTCACTGGTATGGGTCCAGGAGGTGCTGATGTGCCAGTAGCTGGGATCGGTCAGCATATCCGCCCTCCAGAATTCTCCGACCTGCGGGGAAATATCTCCCATGACAGCCTTCTGGTTTTCCTCCAGCGAAGCGGTTGTGGAACCGATTTTATAGCCCTGGATATTGCCCATGTGGTTCGCTACGATATCCACAATAACCTTTACGCCGTACTTTTCCGCCTCAGCGCACATTTCCTTGAATTCCTGCTTGGTACCATACCAGGTATGGCCGTTGTCGCAGATAGAGAAGGTTACCGGCTGATAGGCCTTCCACCAGTTGCCGTCCTCACCGCCGGTACCATTGGGAATGCCAACATTGCCATAAGCAACGCCCTTCCAGAAATAGTCCTTGGGCTGCTGTACCGGAGAAGTCTGGATGGAGGTATAGCCTGCCGCAGCGATATCCTTCATATACTTCTTGATGTTCTTATAGGACCAGTTCCAGCAATGGAGGATAACGCCCTCCTGGGATGTGCTTGCCAGACCGTAATTGACAGTGGCTGCCGGCGCCTCTTCTGCGACAGCCGCCTTGACCGTGACAGCGGTATAGGGAAGACTTCCCAATCCCACAAGGCCGCTTCCCAGAACAGCCGCAGACAACAACGCCGCCGCAATCCGGCTCCACACCGTTTGTTTCTTTTCTGAAGCCAAAAAAAATCACTCTCCTATCATTTTGACGGATATTTCGGCAATATCCGTTCCTATGCCAATTCTACAATACTTTTTTCCTTTTGTAAAACAGGAAGTTTCACAACGCTTGCCGGAAAAAAGCAGGATTTCACCATAAAAATCACAAGCAATCGGTATATTAAACAATAGAAGAATATTTTGTTTGTTCACGATAACAGTCAACGAACGTCTTGTTGGTTATTTTAGACAAAATTATTCTAATAAATTTATCTTTACAACGTTATCGGTCCAATCAGAAGGTCTATGAGGCCTTTTCCTCCAGCACCTTTTCGGAAGCATGGCAGTCAGAGACCTTATGATCGGAACGCCGGATGGTAAAGAAACGGCTTTCATATCGGTCATCGGATCGATGATAGGTAAAATAGACAGTAATATTGGTTTCGTCCCACAGCACCTGGCATTCATTCTTGGAAAAAGGCATATAATGGTCGGTGGGAATATCCGCCAGCATCCCGTCCACGCCCTTCAGATACACTTCAAAGCCGGTTCCATCGCTGTTATAGTATTCCTTGACGGTCAACCGGTTATCGGGATTGCCTTCTTCATAGAAATCATAGGATTCATAGCGTTTGATGCCCACATAGTCATTGATCATACCGGTTGACACCAGATACACCATGCACCCGGCCGCCAGCAAACCGCAAAAGAGGGTTGACAGCACGGTAACGGTAAAAACTGTTTCCCTGACCTTCATTTTTTTCATAATCAGCAGTGTAACTCCGCCGATTGCCATGAGGGAACCCAGCACAATCAAGGCAATCACGATCACTCTGTTATCAAACATCAGTAGGTTCCTCCGTTTCGATGGTTTCTTGATTGAGGCAGTCCCGGCAGGAGCCATAAAAAACCGTCCGGCGGGGATCGATCTCAAAGCCGTGTCCGGCCAGAATATGTTCGGAAAGCTCCTTCATAAAGCTGCATTCCAGGTGAATCAGCTTACCGCATTTTTCGCATTTCAGGTGAAAATGTTCATGGCACAGTCGGTCCTCCGACACATACTGAAAGCAGGCGCCGGTTCCGGAGTCCACGGTATATTTCCGCACCCTTCCGCTTTCCACCAGCTTTTCCAGGTGGCGATAGATGGTGGCTGTTCCCACTGGTGTTCCCTGTTCGCTGAGGTAATCGCTGATTGTATTGACTGTCACATGAGCATCCTGATGATCCGTCATATATTTCAGAATCGTATCCCGCTGCTTTGTCTTATATCCATTGGCCATCTTCCCGCTATCTCCGTTTCCTTTTCTGAATCCTCCTCCATTTTACAACATCTCCTCTCATCTGTCAACGTCGGTGCGTGCGTGACCACGGAAATCAACTTTCCTCCCCGGAATATTGGGACTCTGTCCCAAACCCTGCCGGGGGAAACCCTTTTTTGAAAAAAAGGGTT